>NZ_JAYWVC010000113.1:0-27251 GCF_036281785.1 Streptomyces chiangmaiensis
AGTCGTGCGCGCTGCAACACCACGACCAAGTACATGCTCGTGCACACGCGCGCACACTCCTGCACATCCGAAACCGAACAGCTCCCAACCCCGGGGCGCCCCTCTTGGGGAGGAGAGGAACGAGTGCGTACTCCATCGGCAGTAGGACCCGATGCGTGCTCAGGTACGACGACGGGAAGAGTTCCGCACGGCATCGTGTTGATTATGGAACCAGAGTGTTCATCGCGCCGGGCGCCCCGCTCCGGCCCCCCGCAGAGGAGCCGCCGCTCATGAGCGCCCTCGCGTTGTCCCTCATCCTTTCGCTGTTCTCCGCCGTGGCCTACGCCGGCGGAGCGATCGTGCAGGAGCGGGTCGCCGTGTCCTCGCCGGGGGAGTCGTGCGCGCCGCTGCGCCGGCCCGCCTGGTGGGCCGCGGTGGTACTGAACGGTCTGGGCGGGCTGTTGCATGTCGTGGCGCTGGCCTATGGACCTTTGAGCCTGGTCCAGCCGCTGGGCGCACTGACCATCGTGTTCGCTCTGCCGATGGCCGCTCTGTTCCTGGGCCGCCGGCCCGGGGCGACCGCCTGGCGGGGCGCGGTCATGGCCACCGTGGGTCTGGCGGGTCTGCTGTCGCTGGTGGGAGCCTCCGGCACACAGACGCTGAGCGGCGCCCAGCGTGTGATGGTGGCCCTGGTCACGGCCGGCGGCGTGGTGGCACTGATGGTCGCGGCCCGCGCGGCGCACCGGCATCCGGCGGTGCGCAGTGTGCTGCTGGCGGTCGCGTCCGGTGTCGCGTTCGGTATGTCGTCGGTGTTCACGAAGACGGTCGCGGTGGACTGGAAGAGCGGGGTCTCGCTCGCGGATCTGCCGAGCCTCGCGGTGATAGGCGTCTTCGCCACGGCCGGCCTGCTGTTGTCGCAGCTCTCCTACCGGGGTGCGGGCCTGGCGGCGCCACTTGCCACGCTGACGGTCGTGAACCCGGTGGTGGCGGCCGCGGTCGGCATCACCATGTTCGGCGAGACCTTTCGCTACGGCACCGCGGGAACCGCGCTCGCCCTCGGCTGCGGTGTCGTCGCCGCCGGCGGTCTCATCCTGCTGACCACGGAGCGGACCGGCAACGAGCAGCGCACGGCCGCAACCCGCGAGACCGCCCTGGATGCCGTCGCCGCACCGGAGCCGCTCAAGGAAGTCATCGCCTCGCTGCCCGTGCAGGCGCCATCTCCTGCCGAGGAGGACAGGTTCGTGCCGGAGCCGGTCAAGGAGGCCGTGTACCAGGACTGGGAGCCGGCCCGCCACGGCGAGCCGGTCTGCCCGTACGGCCCCTTCTACGGTGGGCCCTTCGTGCCGGTGCCCGCCCCGGCCCGCGTCAAATCCTGATCCCTTCCGATGGGCGTCAGAGCCTGACGAGAGCCTGACGCCGCCCGCCCGGAGATAGGCGACGGGATCGATGTCGCTGCCGAACGCGGGTCCCGTCCGCACCTCGAAGTGCAGATGCGGGCCGGTGCTGTTGCCGGTGGAGCCGGCGCGGCCGATGCGCTGGCCGGCCACCACACTCTGCCCGTCCTTCACGGAGATCGCCGACAGATGGGCGTACTGCGTGTAACGGCCGTCGGCGTGCCGGATGACCACCTGGTAGCCGAAGGAGCCGCCCCAGCCCGCGCCGACGACGTGCCCCGAAGCCACGGCCCTCACGGAGGTTCCGGTGGGCACCGGGAAGTCGACGCCCGTGTGGTAACCCTTCGACCACTCCGCCCCGGCAGCGTGGTAGGGCATGCCCATGGCCGCGGTCACCGGGGCGACCAGGGAGCGGGTGGTGGCGGCGCGGTCCGAAGTGGTGTTCCGGGTGGACGACTTGCGGGTCCGCGCGGGTGTGGACTCCGTGTGCTCCGGCGCCTCGGAGCGCAGCTCCAGCCGCCGGCCGGGCAGGATCAGATCGGGGTCGGCCCCGACCGTCTCGCGGTTGGCCGCGTACAACCGCTGCCAGCCGCCCTGGACGTGGTGGGTGTCGGCGATGCCGGAGAGCGTGTCCCCGCGCACCACGGTGTACATCTCGGCGGTGCCCGCCTGCGACTGGGGCGTGGTCTGCGGTTTCACATCGCGTACCGAGCGCTTGACGGTCCGTGTGGCGGTGTCAGGGGTGCCGCGGCCGGAGGTGGAGCCGGCGGCCCCGCTCGAACGGGGCTGGGCGTGAGGGTGGGTGAGGCCGGCGCGTACGGAACAGACCGGCCAGGCGCCGGGGCCCTGACCCCCGAGGACCTTCTCGGCCACCGCGATCTGCTGGTCCCTGGTGGCGAGATCCGCGCGCCGGGCGTACACCGTGCCGCCGTAGGCCTCCCAGGTGGACCGGGTGAACTGCAGTCCACCGTAGTGGCCGTTGCCGGTGTTGATGCTCCAGTTCCCGGTCGACTCGCAGGCGGCGACCTTGTTCCAGGTGTCCACGTCGGCGGCGTGTGCGACGCCGGTGCCGATGAGGGGGATGGCCATACCGGCACCGCCCGCCGTGACGGTGAGCGAGGCGCGGTTGATCCTTGTCGGCTGATACCGGCGGTGCCGGCCGCGTACGGCCATGGGGACCCCCTCGACATGCGTCAGGAGGGGCAAAAGTACGTGTTGCGAACAGGCCATGACAAGACGGCAATCGGTCGCGTCCTCAGGTCAACTGCCCGGGCGTCGTTCCCGGTTTCCGGGACGGAGCCGGACGACGGGCCGGGGGTGCGCGCCCCTCGCCGCGACACGCGGATGTGCGGTGGGCGTACCGGCACGTCAGGATGGTCACCGGGAAATACTGACGAACACGACCGGCACCACCCCCTGAGGATGTCTTCAGGACCGAACCGGCACCGCCGATTCCAGGACCTCTAGGAGCCAACCCTTATGAGTACTTCAGCCCAGATCGGCGTCACGGGTCTCGCGGTCATGGGCCGCAATCTCGCCCGCAACTTCGCGCGCAACGGCTATACGGTCGCCCTGCACAACCGGACCGTGGCACGGACCCACGACCTTGTGAAGGAGTTCGGGCACGAGGGCGACTTCGTGGCGACCGAGGCCGCGAAGGACTTCGTTGCGGCGCTCGAGCGACCCCGACGTCTGATGATCATGGTGAAGGCCGGTGGGCCGACCGATGCGGTGATCCAGGAGTTCGCCCCGCTCCTGGAGCCGGGCGACATGATCATCGACGGCGGCAACGCGCACTTCGCGGACACCCGCCGCCGCGAGAAGGAGCTGCGCGAACACGGCATCCACTTCGTGGGTACCGGTATCTCCGGCGGTGAGGAGGGCGCGCTGCACGGCCCCAGCATCATGCCGGGCGGCTCGACCGAGTCCTACGACTCCCTCGGCCCGATGCTGGAGAAGATCTCCGCGAAGGCCAAGGACGGCGCGCCCTGCGTGACCCACGTCGGGGCCGACGGCGCCGGCCATTTCGTGAAGATGGTCCACAACGGCATCGAGTACGCCGACATGCAGCTGATCGGCGAGGCGTACCAGCTGCTGCGCGACGTCGCCGGGTACTCCCCCGCGCAGATCGCCGAGATCTTCCGCACCTGGAACACCGGCCGCCTGGACTCCTACCTGATCGAGATCACCGCGGAGGTGCTCTCCCACGCGGACGCGGCAACGGGCAAGCCGTTCGTGGACGTGGTCCAGGACCAGGCGGAGCAGAAGGGCACCGGCCGCTGGACCGTGCAGATCGCCCTCGATCTCGGGGTGCCGGTGTCGGGCATCGCGGAGGCGGTGTTCGCCCGATCGCTGTCCGGGCACCATGCGCTGCGCCAAGCCTCGCGCGGGCTGGCCGGACCGAAGCCCGCGCCGCTGGCCGAGGCCGAGGCCCGGGCCTTCGCCGACCGCGTGGAGCAGGCGCTGTACGCGTCGAAGATCGTGTCGTACACGCAGGGCTTCCACGAGATCGCGGTGGGCAGCGACGAGTACGACTGGAACATCGACCTCGGCAAGATCGCCTCCATCTGGCGCGGCGGCTGCATCATCCGCGCGGCCTTCCTGGACCGCATCCGCGCCGCGTACGACGCCCGCCCCGACCTGCCCAGCCTGCTCTCCGACGAGGCCTTCGCACAGGAGATCGCCGAGGCACAGGACGACTGGCGCGACGTCCTTGTCGCCGCGACCCGCCAGGGCGTCCCGGCGCCCGGTTTCTCCGCGGCGCTCGCCTACTACGACGCCCTGCGCGCCGATCGGCTGCCGGCCGCCCTCACCCAGGGGCAGCGGGACTTCTTCGGGGCGCACACGTACCGGCGCACGGACCGCGAGGGCTCGTTCCACACACTGTGGGGCGGGGACCGGACGGAGGTCGAGGCGTAGCGCGTCCGCGCACCGCGTGACGGAGGCCCGCCGGACGGAGGTCTCCCTCCGCGCGGCGGGTCACAGCGCATCCCCCAGGGCCGTCCTACTTCAGGGGCGGCCCCGGCTCGGGCTCGGGAACGGGGTCGGGACCGGGCGGCTCCGGGATGGGAGACGGAGGCGGCTCGGGGATGGGCCGGGGCTCCGGGCCGGGCACGGGTTCCGGTCCGGGCTGCGGGCGATCGGGGCCGGGACCGGGTGGCACGGGGCCGGGCGCGGGTGGGACGGGGCCGGGTGGCACGGGTTCCGGGCCCGGCGCGGGCCCCGGTTCCGGGGTCGGATCCGGTCCCGGGGTCGGTCCCGGACCGGGGGGCGGTCCCGGCTGTGCGGGATCAGGGAACGGATGCGTCATCGTGTCCTCCAGCCATTCAGTACATCGGCCCTGGACTTGTGCCCCGGGTACCCGGGGCTCCGATCGGCACTCACCCCGTAGCAGGACACGGAAGGGACCGGGTGGGCCACGGCCCGGCCGGGACGACTACGGCAGCTGTGCGGCGCCCCGGATCGCCGCTGCGGCCGCAGCGAGCCCCGGCTCGGGGCTCGCCAGGACCGGGACGTCCGTCGAGGTCAGGTACTGCGCCGCGGCCATGGACGCCTGGGCGAGGACGATCGCGTCGGCGCCGGAGACCGTGTCTGCGGTGTCCACGACCGCGCGCACGTATCCGTCGGTGTCCCCCGCCTCGAAGCGCTCCCACGCGCCCTCGACGAGCACCGTGCGCACCTCGACCTCTCTTCCCGCCGCCTCCTCCCGGATCAGCCCGGCCGTCGGCTCCAGCGTGCTCTCCACCGTGGCGATCACGACGATGCGAGGCCCGGCCGCCACCGCGGCCGCGGCCATCGGCCGGTCCACGCGCAGCACGGGCACACCCACCTCCGCGCACTCGGCGACCGCGCCGATCGTCGAGCAGGTGCAGAGCACGGCGTGGGCGCCCGCCGTGACCGCCCCGTCGAGAAGATCCCGGACGGCATCGCCCACGGCGTCCGGGCCGTGGGCGCGGGCGTGCTCCAGCAACTCCTCGGCCACGAGATGCCTCAGTTCGATGCCCGGGTGGAGCCGGTCGCGCAGGGCCTCGAAGACAGGGACGTGGACGGGTGAGGTGTGCAGCAGGGCGAGCGTGCCGTGCGCCCCGCCGTCGCTCGTGGACATGCTCCCCCCGGTCAGGTCGTGGCGGCCTGCGGGCTGCGCTCCTGGTCCGAACCCGGTACCGGGGCGGACGGGTCCGACCCCAGAGCCACGATCCGGTTGTCGTGGTCGACGTGCACGACCCTCGGCCGCAGGGTCCGCGCCTCGGCGTCGGAGACCTGAGCGTAGCTGATGACGATCACCAGGTCGCCGGGGTGCACGAGGTGGGCCGCGGCGCCGTTGATGCCGATGACGCCGGAGCCGCGCTCGCCCTCGATGACGTAGGTCTCCAGCCGGGCACCGTTGGTGATGTCGACGATGTGGACCAGTTCACCGGGCAACAGGTCCGCGGCCTCGAGGAGGTCCGCGTCGATGGTCACCGATCCGACGTAGTGCAGGTCGGCCTGGGTGACGGTGGCACGGTGGATCTTGGACTTGAACATTGTACGAAACACGGAGAGACTCCCGATTTGTCTGCTCCCTGCCTGCTTTTTGCAGGTCAAGGGCGGTCTTCGGAGCGTACAACGATTCGCATGTTCGGTCAGCTGTCCCCAGGCGTTTCAGGACTCACACTGACCAATTGCTGACTTTCGTGACACGTCATCAGGCGGCTGCGCCGGCTGCGGGCGGGTCACGGCCGCGACGGCTCGGCCTGCTACCTCGGCGACGGCAGTGCCCCCGGCCACGGTTCTTCTGTTCTGCCGTCTCCCTTCCGGACCACTCAGATCCCCCGACCCGGTACTTTCAGATCCCCCGACCCGGTACTTGAGGAGTAGCCCACCCTTGATACGGCCACGGCAGCCGACATCAATTCCGCCGTCCTCGGCCGTCTGATGGGCCACGACGCCTGCGTTCACCAGGGCCTTGGTAGTGCCACCCTCATGATCAGCAGCGCTCCACACCAGCGCCTCGCCCGAACGGTCGGCGAGCTCGTCGGCCCTCCACGGCCTCGCCCACGTCACCACCTACCGGCCCCTGAGCCGCCTCGCAGACCACGGCCCACCGCACCGGGGACCACCGCACCGGGGAGACCTGGGCCCTCACGCCTCATGCCCCGGGGGCTTCGGTAACAGCCTCTCGGACGCCGATACCGTTCACGCCGCAGAGTCGGCACAAGGTTGGAATAAGGTCGCCGAGCAACGTGGCACCACGGGCGTCGCAGCCCGGGGCGCAAGCCCGTGATCCAGTGCTCGGGCCTGCTCGCAGCGGACCTCGACCGGCGCGCTCCCGAACGCCTGGCGGGCCAGGCCGGTCAGCCACGTAGCAACGCGCTTGGCCCTACCTGCGCCAACAGCGGCGGCTCCGATGCGCCTTCGTAGGCGAGATGCAGCTCGCGTCGGGCTCGCGTGGCCATGACGTAGTACTCCATGCGCAGGGCGGCCGCGGTGGGATCGGTGGCGGCGTCGGTGTGCGTGTCGGGGATGACGACGGTGTCGAAGCCAAGGCCCTTGGCGCTTCTTCGATGGACCAGGACAACACCGGGACGGCCGAGGTCCAGGCGGTGGTAGCGGCCCCCTTTCCAGGCATCGGAGGTGTAGAGCTGCGGTTTGAGTCTGGGCGCCTTGTTCTGCAGGGTGCCGAGCAATGAGAACTGAGTGTGCTTGGAGTGGGCTATCACGCCGATGGTGTGCTGCGGATGCTGCTTGGCCAGCAGCATCACCAGGTCGGCGGCACCACGCTGCGGGAGGCGGTGCAGCCGCGGAGGCGGGCCGTCCCGTTCGGGGATCGGAGGCAGGCCGGCTCCGGTGTGGAAGTGGGCCGCGAAGGAGGCGATCTGCCGGGTGTTGCGGTGGTTGCCGTCGAGTTCGTGGTGCGCGCAGCGGCCGAGGCGCTCGGCGATCTCGGCGAGTGTGGAGTTGGTGTCGGTCAGACGCTGGCACTCGTCCGCGTACACCGTCGTGCGGGCTCCCAGCAGTCGGCAGAGGCGGTAGAACTCCGCCGGCAGGTCCTGGCCTTCGTCCACGACCAGGGTGAGTCCGGGCGGCGGGTCGGTCGCCGCGGCCCGCTCGTACAGGGCGTGCCAGTCGAACCAGCCGTCCGGACCGCCAGGCGGCTTCCCGCCGTACCACTCGGTGAGCCAGGCGTGTGCGGTCCGCACCCGCGCGCTGCGGTCCGCGGGTCCCAGGGCGTGGACGGCTCCGGCCAGCGACTGGTGCAGCAGGTTGGAATAGGTCAGCAGGACCACCGGCGTTCCCGTCAGGGCGAGCATGACGGCTCGCTGGGCCGCCAGCAGGCTCTTGCCGCTTCCCGGCGGACCGCTGATGAGGTGATTGCCGTCGAAGGGCAGATCGTCGAGGCAGGAGCGCTGCTCCTGGGTGAGGTCGAGATAGGTGACGGTCACATCTCCTCCACGGCGTCGGCGGCCGCGGCGCGGGCCGCGGTGACGATGGACTCCAGGTAGCCGGGCACCCGTTCACCGCCGACGACGAGGGCGCGGTCGAGGAGGGCGTTTCCGCTCTCGCAGCTGGTTTCGGGGAGCAGCGCGCAGGCGTGGCAGGCCGCGCGGTTGAGGTTGCCGAAGCCCTGGCCGGTGTGCTCGGCGCAGAGGGGGTCGGCCGAGCACCAGGCTGCGGCCTCCGTCATCCGGAGCAGGGTCTCGGCGAGCCGGGGCGGCTCACCTTGCCGGACAAGACCGCCGAGGGTTCCCTCCGCATCTCCTGCGGCCGTGTAGACGAGGATGCCGTACTGATCCTGCTCAGGGCGTGCGTAGATGCGTTCACGCAGACTCGCCGTCGTGTATCCGGATTCGAAGGAGAGCTGGCGGATCAGCAGATGCGCGAGGGTGTGCAGGAGCACGAATCGCGGGGACAGCTCCGGTCCGGTCAGGGTTTCCAGACGGTCCTTCTGGAAGGAGCGGTCGAGGTCGGCTCGTATGCCGGAGACCCGGCGCCGAACCCTGGGGTCCGATTCCCAGGTGCCGAGTTCGCTCTTGTTCAGGGTGAGGAAGATGCCCTCTCCGAAGACCTCGACGGCGGGCAGCCACCTCAGGCGCCGCGCGGTGTCGGCGGGGACAACGGTGGCGTCCGGGGACACGCGGGTGAAGCCCGACAGGGCGCGTACCTCGCGCAGCCGGTCGGCGAGGACGATCCGGCCGAACCGGCGGCTGAGGCCCGCCCAGGGGGCGGCGGTCTCGCCGGCGAGCCCGAGCGTGGTCTCGCGCAGCGCGAAGTCGCGGGTGGCCGGCGGGGTCGGAGCGGTGAAGGCGTCCCATTCCTCCCCGCTCAGGTCGGGCCGGTCGGCAGTACCGGTCCCGGTGGAGGTCGCCGTGGTGGGTCTGCCCGTCTCCTCGGCGAGGAGGGTGTCGAGGAGTTGGTCGTCGGCGCCGGTGTCCTCCTGAATCATCGAGCGGAAGACCTCGGCCCGCGGTGAGTCGGCGCCTCTGCACAGCGACACCCACAGATCGTGTCCGCGCACTCGTGCGGCGAGCGCGTCGTCGGTAACAACGGGTGCGTCGGTCTCGGGGATGTCGAGCGCCGAGTGAACGATCGGGTAGTAGAGGTTTCCCGCGGTGCGCTGCACGACCTGCACCGGCTTCTCGCACTCCACGGCCTCGCTCGCCCGCTGCCAGGGGTTGCGTCCCGCGCAGCGCATGCCGTGCGTGCCGAGGATGTCGAGCAGGTCCCGGGCCGCTCCGCAGTCCTTGGCGGTGCAGGCGACGGAGAGCGCCTCGAGGCCGGAGGCGCGTTCGGCGACCAGGAAGCGCAGCTTGTCGCGGTCGCCGCATTGCCGGCGCTCGCCCGCGTCCTGCCGGGAATGGGCCCAGAACCACCAGTCGACGTCGCTGAGGTGTCCGGCCGGGCAGATCTGCACGAATCGCATGGGTGCAAGCGCCCGCCCCGGCGAGCAGGACGGGCAGCGCGGCGGACGGCCGGGCTTCTCGTCCGCGATGCGCCACCTGGTCATACGACGGCAGGCACCGCAGAAGAGCCAGGACGGGAAGCGGATGTACGGCGCCCCGGGCGCGTCCGGCATGTCGAACCGGTCGCTGGCCGTCGCTGGAGCGGCGTAGAAACCGGTCACCCCGAGCCGGGAGGCCAGCCGGGGCGAGTCGACCTGCTGCCTGCCCCGGCTCGGCCAGTCGCCGATTCCAGTGGCGACGAACGACTCGCCTTGGATGTCGAAGACGGCTCCGACCCCGAAGGGCACCACCGTCTGGGACTGACGTACCCGCAGCGTGCGGCTCACAGGTCGGCTCCCTTCACCATCACCTGGCACTCCCGGTCGACGTTGCGCATCGAGTTGGGTGTCTCCCACAGGCCGTAGGTCTGCTCGAAGCTCTTGATGAGGTTGGCCTGGCCCTTGCCCTGACTGCGGTAGAACAGCTCCCGGCCGTCCTTGCGCGCTGCGCGCGCGGCTTCCTCCCAGTCGGCGAGGAGGTCCGCCAGTTCCTTGCGCACGGCGTCGCCCGCGGCGGGTTCGCAGGCCTCGGCGCGCGCCGCCAGTTCCTCCACGAGGGCCTCCGCTTCGGGCAGGTGGTGCAGTATCGCCCCCGCCTGGTTCTCCGCGGCGAGGCCGAGGCGGTGCCGGACGAGGATGACGAAAGCGGCGTGCAGGGCGCGGCGGCGCGAGGGGACGGACCACGGAGTAATGCTGGTCGGTTCGACGTGCCGGTACAGCGAGCGGTGGTACACGTCGAAGGTCTCGTAGTGCGAACGGTCCCGCGGCCGGGTGGCGTTGAAGAAGGTGACGACGAGGCCGGCCACGGAGTGGCGGCCGACACGGCTGGTGGCCTGGATGTATTCGGCCGTCGTCTTGGGCTGCCCCTGCATGAGCATCAGTGCCAGTCGCTTCACGTCGACGCCGACGGACAGCATGTTGGTGCAGGGTAGGAAGGACACCGACTCCGGATGGTCCCATCGCTTCTCGAGCCGATCGAGGAGTACGGGTTGTTCCGCACGCGGCAGGTTGCTGGTCAGCTCCTGCACCTGGCGATCCGTCAACTGCCGTGTTCCCACACCGGATTCAAGTCCGGCGAGCTGAGCGGGAATGTCATCGGCCGCAGCGGTGACGGTCCGGCCGAGTTCACGCAGGCTGTGGTGGTAGGCGACGAGCGTCCAGTAGGCATCCCGGTGTTCCTCGGGCAGCTCCCACGCGCCCTGCAACATTGCGGCGGCTACGGCCACGGCGGCGCGGCCTGCCGTGTGTCCCTGAGCCATGACTCCGATGTAGCGGCGGCCGGGCCGGGAGGTGTCCGGTTCGGCGAAGTAAGAGTGGCGGGCATCGAGCCCGGCGGGTGGGAAGAGCTGGACGCCACCGCCATAGAGGGCGCGGATCTGTTCCCCTGAGCGGCGGATGGTGGCCGTCGAGGCCACGACCTTGGGTCCAATGCCGTCGGGCCGGGTGCACAGCCCCAGCACGGCGGCCTCGTACAGGCCGACCGTGGTGCCGAGGGGGCCGGTGAGCAGGTGCAGTTCGTCCTGGATGACGAGGGACGGCGGCAGCTGCGTACCGCCCGCCGCGAACAGCCGTCCGGCGCGGGGCTCCCATGCGAGTCGGGCGAACTTGTCGACGGTGCCCAGGACGAACGTGGGCGGCCGGTCGTACAGGTGCTCGTCCACCACGGCGACGGGCAGCTCGTCGTGGAAGACACACTCCTCGCGTGGGCAGAAGAAGGCGAAGGAGTCCGCTTTGGCGCGCACGCCGTAGTCACCGATGTCGGGTGACTTGTGGGCGGGCAGGATGCGGGTGCCGCACCAGGGGCAGCGGTCGAGGATGAACACGTCCTCGGGCCGGGCGGCGGCGCGCACGTCGTCGAAGGCCGCACGGGCCTTTTCGTACGTGTTCGGTGTGGTCGTCTCACCCACCCACAGGCCGATCGAGAAGGGCTCGTCACCGTAGATGGCCGGATCCGCCCGGCGGAGGGTTTCGAGGGCGCACACGGTGGTGGCCGCGCGCTGGAACTGCTGGGTGGTGAGCAGGCTGAGGGTGTAGCGGCTGAGGACCGCCGTACCGCCCCCGTCGGGTTCGCGCCTGCGCAGTGTCATGCTGAAGGCCGCGAGCAACAGGTACGCCTCGGTCTTGCCGCCGCCGGTCGGGAACCAGATGAGGTCGGTGACGGCCCGGTCCCGGTGCCGGGGATCGGCCACTCCGTCCAGGGCCAGCAGGAAGAACGCCAGCTGGAAGGGGCGCCAGGCGGCGTCGGGAGTCGGCTCCGGGTCCGGGGGTACGGCGTCGCGGCGAGACCGGCGCGTCCCCGCCAGATCCGGGGCGGAGTGGCGCATCTGGAGCGCCATGACGTGGTTGGCGGTACGGAAGGCGCGCAGCAGCTGGGGCCGGGACGGATCGCAGAGGGTGCGCACCCCGGACTCGATGCGGGCAACGGCGGCGGCGATACGGCCCAGGACGCGGTCCGCGGCAGCCCGTCCCCACTCGGGGATGTCCGCGTTCAGCCGCCCCACATACCACGCACGGTAGTCGGCGGCGAACTCCCAGAGTTCCTCTCGAAGTTGGTCGACAGGGACGTCGGGGTCGGCAAGGTGCCCGAGGTTCAGCACCGGGGTGCCGCTGGGGCCCGCCGCCCGTACACCGGTGACCTCGGCCTCCGGCATGACGGCCGCGCGCAGCGCCGTGACCTGGTCCCCCGCATCGTCGTACTGCTCCTCGACCGCACAGCCGTGTCCGACGGCGTGGGTGCGCACGTGCCGGTACTGCAGGCGCAGTTCCTGCTCCTCCGGGTCGCGACTGGCGAGGCGGACGCTTGGGTACTGGAGCACCCTGCCGTCGACGGGCCGTGCCTCCAGCTCCACTTGGAACAGCATGCGGTCCCACTGGGCGGCCTTGCCAAGGGCCGGCGCGTGCCAAGCCGCATTGACCAGAGCCACGGTCACCAGCTGTCCGGTACCGAACGCGCGGCGCCTGACGCGGAGTTCGGCGCGCGCGTCGAGGACGGTGACCTGGTCGCGGTCGGGGCCGAGGGTGTGCGTCTCGGCCGGCAGCGGGATGCGCTGCCAGCTCCGGCCCCGTTCGCTCGTACCGGAGCGAGTCTCGTAGCGGGCACCGGAACAGCGGATCTCCACGGTGGCGGCGTCGGTGTAGAAGCTGAGGCCGAGCGATGAGGGAAGCCACGAGTTCGACTCCGCAACGGGGTCGGCGGCGGGAGCGGTGTCCTCGGCCGCCCTCTCCGTACCGGCACCGTCCGGTTCCTCGGCGGCCAGGTCCAACTGGCGCTGCAGATCGGCGTCCTGGGGATACAGGGTGCCCATCAGGTACTGCCGGTCCGGCGGGGCGTCGAGCGTCTCCTCGCCGCCTCCAGCCGGACCGACGAGCTGTCTGTGCAGGTAGGCGACGAGTTCCTGTCTGGGGTCCATCTGCTGTTCCTTCAGAGGTACGGGGACGTGGGCTGCGCGCGCTTCAGGTCCGGCGCCAGCGGTCCCGGAACGTGATGCGGTCGGGGTCGGCTGCCTGCGCCGCGGCCAGCTCTTGCTGCAGTTCGGTGATGCGGGCCCAGGCGTTGTGCTCGCTCTGGGCGATGCGCTGGGCGGCCTGCTGCTCGACGTTCTCCGCGTGCCGGCGGGCCGCCTCGACGGCCCGGTCCCGTTGCGCGAGTGCGGCTTCCGCCTGTCGAAGTCTCGCTTCCAGGTCGGAGATACGCGTCTCGGCTCCTTCGCGGTACTCCCGCAGACGCCGATCCGCCTCCGCGGCCCGTTTCCGGTGGAGGTCCGCGTCCTCGGCGGCGGCCCGGGCGGATTCCTCCGCCTGTTCCACCTGACGGACGAGTCCCTGCTGCACCGCGTGTTGTTCCTGTTTCAGCAACGCGATCCGTGTTCCGGCCTCGGCCCGCAGAAACTGCTCGCGGCGAGCCAGTGTCTTGTCCATACGCCGCAACAACGCGTCCTCAAGGGCGTCGAGCTGCCGCTGGGTGTCCGCCTCCACGGCGGCGGCGCGTGCCTCGACTGCCTGCCGCGCACGGCGCTCCTGAGCGAGGCGCTCCTGGTGTTCGAGCCGCACACGCTCCAGCTCAGCCTCGTGCTCACGGCGGAGCCCGGCGACGAGCTGCCCGTCGTCAGGGCTCCTCTGTTCCTCTTCCTGGACGGCGACGGACTGTGTTCTCTCACCCCGGCTTTGAGAGGACACCTCTGTGTCCGCTGCCGGAGAGTCTCCTGCGCCGTCCACCGCCTCATCGTGTCCTGGCACGTGGTGGTGGCTCTCCTCGCTCTCATCGGGATGTGCGCCACGGCGGGAGATCGTCTCGATCCGGACCTTCCCGTCGGCCGGCCCAGGTATGGGTGACCGTGCATCGTCGGACACGCCCTCCGGCTTCGCGGATTCACGGTCCGAGACGCCCCCGGACGCGCCGCCCAAGTGCGCATCGGACGCGGGCGGTGGTGCCTCAGGCGCCCGTCGGCTCGGGATGCCCGCAGCGAGTTCCCGCAGCGCGTCACGCACGGCAAGGCGGGACTCCGAGTTCACCAGCGGCTTCCTGGCCAGGTACGCCCTAGGGGTCAGCCCGACCAGTGCCTCCGACGGGCGCTCGAAGAAGTCCTCGGGCCGGAGGCGGGCCTTTCTCAGCGTGTCGAAGACACGCTGCAGGACTTCCAGAGCCGTGAGTACCTGACGGTCCGGCATCATGCGCTCCCGCGCGGCGCGTACGACGTCCGCGGTGGCCCGGGGCCCGAGGATCACCGTCAGTTGGGCCTGTCCCAGCGCCAGCAGCGCGTATTCGGCCAGCCAGTCAATGCCGCCCTCGAACCTCGCCCCCAGGCGCAGGGCCTTTTCCCAGTCGGCGGTGCGCTGCAGCGGCTGGGCCGGGCTGCATTCCTGGCGCGACTCGGGCTCGGCGGCCTCACTGGCCAAGGTCGGAGGTACGGGTTCCACGACACCGTCGTGCCTGTCCTTCCCCGTTTCCCTCTCGTTTTCCTCCACCTCTGCGGCCTCCTCCCCATCGCTCCGGTGTGACGACCCATCGGCCTGAGGCGGGCCGCCGTCGGCTCGGGATGACGGCTCGTCCACCGAGACATCGGGCTTCGCCTTGCCATGAGCAGGACGTTTCGTCGACCGGGCCTGCTTCCCGTCTTCCGCGGCCTCCGGAGCGTTCCCGCCCTCGTAGGCGCTGATGACTCCGACCATCCGCAGGCGCATCCTGAATGCCGAGAGGGCCTTGCTCTCCACCTGCCGGATGCGCTCCCGGGTCACGCCGAACTCCCGCCCCAGTTCGTCGAGCGTCGAGGGCTCGTCACCGTCGAGGCCCAGGCGTCGGACGAGGACGCGGGCGTCACGCTCGGAGAAGGTGTCAAGGACGGCCATGACGTCTTCCATCAGGAGTGTGTTCACCACACTCCGCTCCACCGACGGCAGGGCGTGATCTTCCCCCACGAAGTCGCCGAGGGTGGCACCGTCACCGATGACACGGTCGAGCGAGTCGGTGCGCCGACTCAGCCTCCGTATCTCCTCCACCCTCTGCACGGTCATGTCGCAGCGCACCGCCACGTCGACGGCCGACGCGGGCCGCCCCATCGCGGCGAGGGCGCGCTCCGCAGCCGTCACCTTGCGCATCTGCTCGTGCATGTGGACCGGAATCCGGATGAGAGCACCCTCGTCCGCGATGGCCCGCGTTATCTGCTGACGGACCCACCAGGTGGCGTAAGTCGAGAACTTGTAGCCCTTCGCCGGGTCGAATTTGCGGGCGGCTCTCATCAGCCCGAGCGCGCCTACCTGGAACAGGTCCTCGTAATCCAGCCCCTGCTCCAGGTACGGGCGGATGAGTGAGTGCACGAGACGCTGGTTGTGCAGGACCAGGCAGTCACGGGCCCTGATCCTCAGGTCACCGGGCGGCAGTCTGCTCAGTTCCTCGGCGTCCGGCTCCTGCCCTACCCGATCCGGGCCACCGCGCAGCAACACGGCGAGGCCGACCTCCGCTTCGGCCTTCAGGAGACGGTCCCCGGGATGTCTGCAGAAGCGGTCCTCCTCCAGTACGGCCAGCGCCGCGACCACCGCGGTGGCACTATCCCGGTCCTCCGGCTCGGTCCCCGGTCTCCCGGAGGCCGACGGCTCGCCCTCCTCACCTACGGGCTGAGTCTCCCCCGTGTGAGGACCGTCCGCCGCAGAGTCACCATCGGAGTCATCGGAGTCATCGGCGTCGCGCACCTTCGCCCAGGCCCTCAACTCAGCCATCTGCTGTGCACCGAGTCCCGCCAGGCGGGCGACGCCGTCCACCACTCCGGAGGTCACGTATCCATCGGTGTCCGCGTAGCGCAGCAGCAGCGCCTGGACCAGGCCAGCCCCGGGAAACACATTTTCTCCACGCCTTCGTGCAACCTTTTCCACATCCGGAGAGTCCGCGTCTACATGCACACGAACGTCCTGGACATGCAGGCCCAATCGGGCCAACTCGCTCCGCAACCGGTCCCGCTCGACCTGGCCGAGCCCCAGGGTGCGCACATTCTGCGCGAAGACCGGCTCCGGCACGACACCGTCCACGGCGGCACGCCTCAACCGAGCCAGCAGTTCGCCCAACGCGGCTCTCAAGCCAGGCTCACCCACTCCGCCGACGGCCCGATCCCGCACGCCACCCACCCCCGCTCGCTTCACACCGAGACTAGGACTGGCGTGTTGACGATGTCAACAGGTCTAGCCTCTATCAGAAGTGACCTGAATCGTGTACGGTGACGACTGCCTCACTGTCCGTTCCGACACGATGGGGCCGTGCGGCGACAGGTGAGGGCGCGTTCCTGCGCGGGAACGCGAGCGCAGGACAGGGGGAGCGGCAGTGAGACAGGAGCTCGTCGACGGCAGATTCCGCATCGGGCGGGTCATCGGCAAGGGCAACATGGGGGAGGTTCACCGGGCCGAGGACCTGCAGGCCCCGGAGGGCAGCGCCGAACGCCGGGTCGCCGTGAAGACGATCCTTCGCCGCCGTACCGGTGGCCTGATCGACACCGGCGCGGACAACAAGGCCGTCGAGCGCTTCGCCCGAGAGGTGCGCATCATGCGCCGCCTGGAACACCCGAACCTGACCCGGCTCATCGCCGGCGGAATCAGTACGGACGGCGGACTGCCCTATCTGGCCATGGAGTTCCTGGACGGTGAGACGCTGCGCGACCTCATCGAGGAAGAGCGCCAGCTGCCCATCTCCTGGGTGGCAGCGATCGGGGCCCAGATAGCCGACGGCCTGAGCACCGCTCACGCGGCTGACGTGGTGCACCGCGACCTCAAGCCCGCGAACGTCATGCTCACTCGGGGCGGAACCGTCAAGGTCCTCGACTTCGGCATGGGCCGCATCGTCGACAACCCGGACGAGGCACGGCTGACCAGCACCGGCGTCAGTGTCGGCACCGCCCGCTACATGGCGCCCGAGCAGTTCGAGGCCCGGCAGGTGACCCAGGCCGCCGACCTGTACGCGCTGGGTTGTGTGCTGTACGAAATGCTCGTCGGTGTACCGCCCTTCGTGAGCGAGTCGCCGTTCGAACTCGCCCGCAAGCACCTCGAGACCGAGCCGACACCCCTCGGCGTCATCCGTGGCGACATTCCCGCCGAGCTGATCCGACTCGTCGGTCGGCTGCTCGCCAAGGACCCCGCCGACCGTCCGGCGAGCGCGGCCGACGTCCACGAGGCCCTGTGTTCGCTCGCCGTCGGGGCAAGTGACACGCCGCAACTCCCCCACTGGAGCGCTCTCGACCCGACACGGCCCCTGGCCGCAAGCGCCGCCCGCACGGCCGCTTCCCCGTCCACGCCCACCCCACGACCGGCACCCGTCACGGCCTCCGGCACGGCGATGGACGTCTTCGGCGTGCACCGCGCCCTCATCAAGGACTACCGCGACTTCACCGAGGGCGGCACCGTCATCCGCGACGACCGTATCGCCGCGTTCGTGGAGAAGGACCTCGACGACAAGTCGCAGTGGCCGGACCCGTGGCTGTCGCTCAACCCGTTCTTCCAAAGCGGCGGCACGGTCGCCGAACTGGTCGGGGACGAGGTCCTCCACCCCGAGTGCGCCCGCATCTTCCAGGCCGGCAAGACGGAGGGCGGCACCGTTCCCGACGGGCGGCCGCTCACCCTCCACCGGCACCAGCGCGAGGCCATTGACGCCGCCGCACGCGGCGCCTCGTACGTGCTGACGACCGGCACCGGCTCCGGCAAGTCGCTGTCGTACATCGTCCCGATCGTCAACCGCGTACTTCACGAGCGGGACGCGGAAGGTCCCAAGGCCGTCAAGCGGGTGCGCGCCATCATCGTGTACCCGATGAACGCTCTGGCGAACAGCCAGCTCAAGGAGCTGGAGAAGTACCTGCGCGACGGGTACGGCCAGGGCCACGAGCCGGTCACCTTCGCCCGCTACACGGGCCAGGAGGACGACGAGAAGCGCAGGGAGATCCGCGACAACCCGCCGGACATCCTGCTCACCAACTACGTGATGCTGGAGTTGATGCTGACCCGGCCCGCCGACCGGGCCAGCCTCATCAAGATGGCCAAGGGTCTGGAGTTCCTGGTCTTCGACGAACTGCACACCTACCGCGGCCGGCAGGGCGCCGACGTGGCCCTCCTAATCCGCCGGGTCCGCGAGGCCTGCCAGGCGCCCAATGTGCAGTGCATCGGCACCTCGGCCACCATGTCGACGGAGGGCACCGTCGAGGACCAGAAGAAGGTGGTCGCCGACGTGGCCAGCCGGCTATTCGGCACGACGGTCAGCCCCGAGCACGTCATCGGCGAGACGCTCGTACGCGCCACCGACGAGGCTCCCGACACCGTCCCCGCCGAACGCCTGTCCTCGCCGGCGGCGCCGCGCGCTTACGACGATCTGGTGCGCGATCCGCTGGCCCGCTGGATCGAGACGCGGTTCGGCCTCGCCACGGACGAGTCCACGGGCCGGCTTGTGCGCCGCCGGCCCACGAAGATCGAGGTCGCGGCACGCGAACTGGCGGAGCAGTCGGGGGTGGCCAAGGACGACTGCGCGAAGGCCATCGAGGCGACCCTGGAAGCCGGCTCTCAGGCCCGGCATCCGGTCACCGACCGTCCCCTGTTCGCGTTCCGTCTGCACCAGTTCCTTTCCAAGGGCGACACCGTGTACGTCACCCTGGAGGACAAGCTCTCCCGCCACCTGACCCGCGCCTACCAGCTGGAGCAACCGGGCAGCGGCGGCAAGCTGCTGATACCGCTGGCCTTCTGCCGCGAGTGCGGCCAGGAGTACCTGACTGTCTGGCGCACCGAGAAGGACGGCGAGGTGCGCTACGAGGCCCGCCGGGACACCTCCGCCACGGGCGGACGCCAGGGCGACGGCTACCTCTTCATCGACCAGGAGCGGCCCTGGCCGTCCAGCGTCCAGTACGCCGTCGACGACCGCCGACTGCCCGAGTCCTGGCTGGAGGTGGACGACAAGGGCCAGGAGGTGGTCAGGAAGACGTACCGCGACCGGATGCCGCGCGCGGTCACCGTGGACCCGCTCGGCTACGAGGGCCGGGGCGAGCTGCAGGCCGCGTTCATCCCCTCCCCCTTCCTGTTCTGCCTGCACTGTGGTGTGGCCTACGAGCAGACGCGCGGCCGGGACTTCGCCAAGCTGGCGACGCTGGACCAGGAGGGGCGTTCCTCGGCGACCTCCCTCATCTCGGCATCGGTGGTGCGGTCCCTGAAGTCGGTGCCGGAGGAGGCGCTGGACAAGGAGGCCCGCAAGCTTCTGACCTTCGTCGACAACCGCCAGGACGCATCGCTCCAGGCCGGTCACTTCAACGACTTCGTGCAGATCACCCAGTTGCGCGGGGCGCTGTACCGGGCCGCCCTGGACGCGGGCGAGGACGGCCTCACTCATGAAGAGCTGGCCTCGGCGGTGACGAACGCGCTCGGCATCGGTCCCGTGGACTACACCGGCGAGGCGGACCAGCCCCCGACGCTCGCCAAGTCGGCCGCCAAGACCCTGCGCGACGTGGTCGCCTTCCGGCTCTACCTCGACCTGGAGCGCGGCTGGCGCATCACCATGCCCAACCTGGAGCAGACCGGTCTGCTGGAGATCGACTACGCGGACCTGCGCTGGGTCGCGGACAAGCAGGACCGCTGGGCGCACACCCACGCGGTCCTGCGGGACGCCGATCCGGCCCTGCGGGCCGAGATCATGAAGGTGCTGCTCAACGAGATGCGCCGCTCGCTCGCCATCGACGTGTCGTACTTCCGGGACGACTTCGACGCGTTGCAGCGGGCGAGCGAGGAGCGGCTGGTGGACCCGTGGGTGCTGTCGGCCTCCGACCGCCCGCGCGTGGGCACCGCCTACCCACACCCGTCGGGCCGGGGGCTGGACCGCTCCGGCCTGTTCCTCTCCGCGCGCGGCAAGTTCGGCAAGTACCTCAAGCGCGCCGACGCCTCGTTCAAGAACCTCTCCCCCGACGATCTGCAGCTCGTCATCGCGGAACTGCTGAAGGTGCTGGCCGCCAACGGCCTGGTGAAGGAGGTGGCGGAGGCCCCGCAGCGCGCGGGCCGCTACCGCAGGCCGACGACGCCGGTCACGACCGGTTACCGGGTGGCGGCCCAGTCGCTGATCTGGCGCGCCGGCAAGGGCGAGACGGGCACGCACGACCCGCTGACCCGCACCTACCCCAGTGGCGACGGCCCGCGCGTGAACACCTTCTTCCGGGACCTGTACCAGGAGGCGGCGAGCGCGCTGTCCGGGCTGTTCGCCCGCGAGCACACCGCCCAGGTCGCTCCGGAGGAGCGGGAGCGGCGCGAGGAGGCGTTCCGCAAGGCGGAGCTGAAGCTGCTGTACTGCTCCCCCACGATGGAGCTGGGCGTCGACATCTCCTCCCTGAACGCGGTGATGATGCGCAACGTGCCGCCCACGCCCGCCAACTACGCGCAGCGTTCCGGCCGCGCGGGTCGCAGCGGCCAGCCCGCGCTGGTGACGACGTACTGCGCGACGGGCAACAGCCACGACCAGTACTACTTCCGCCGTTCTGAGCGGATGGTGGCGGGCGCGGTGGCTCCCCCGCGCCTGGATCTCGCCAACGAGGACCTGGTCCTCTCCCATCTGCAGGGCATATGGATCGCGGAGGCCGGCCTGAAGCTGGGCCGCGCGATACCCGAGGTCCTGGACGTGTCGCACCCGGACACCGGCGACCGCCCGAACCCCGCCCTGAAGCTGCTTCCCGACATCCTCGACGCCTCCCTGGACGAGACCGCCCAGCACCGCACGGTGGACGCGGCCCTGCGGGTGCTCGGCCCGCTGCTCCCGGACTTCGCGGACACGACGTGGTGGCACGACGACTGGATCCAGGACCGGGTCCGCACGGTGCCGGAGCGCTTCGACCGGGCCTTCGACCGGTGGCGGCAGCTGTTCCGCGCGGCGCTCGACGACCAGTACATCCAGAACAAGCGGCGCCTGGACTACAGCCTGACCGAGAGCGACCGCAACCGGGCCAACGCCCGCCGCCGTGAGGCGGAGACGCAGCTGAACCTGCTGATGAACGAGAGCGTGGACAGCAAGTCGGTGCTCTCCGACTTCAACCCCTACCGCTACCTGGCCTCCGAGGGCTTCCTACCCGGCTACAGCTTCCCGCGCCTGCCGCTGGCCGCCTACATCCCGACCATCGGTCGCCGCCGGGGCGACGGCGACTACCTCCAGCGTCCCCGCTTCCTCGCCATCCGCGAGTTCGGCCCCGGCGCGCTCATCTATCACGAGGGCGCCCGCTACCAGGTGACCCGCATCCAGCTGCCGCCGGACTCCTCCGGTGACCTGGCGACCAGCGAGGCCCGCCGCTGCGCGCACTGCGGCTACCACCACGACCCGGCCGAGCGCCAGGACCGCTGCCACATGTGCGATGAACCGCTGGGCGCGGCCACCCATGGGCTGCTCCAGCTGCACACCGTCTACACCACGCGCCGGGAGCGCATCTCCTCCGACGAGGAGGAGCGCCGCCGGGCCGGCTTCCGCCTGGAGATGTCGTACCGCTTCCAGGACCACGGCGCCCGCAAGGGCCGCCTCAACGCCTCCGTCACGGACGCCTCGGACGCGCCGCTCGCCGACCTTGCCTACGGCGACTCGGCGACCGTCCGCATCACCAACCTCGGCAGGGTGCGCGCCAAGAAGGACGAACCGGCGGGCTACTGGCTCGACCTCGCCGACGGCCGCTGGATGAACGACAAGGACGCCGCCGAGGCTTCCGGCGACTCCAGCGAGCTGCCGGTGGTCGACGAGGACGGCAAGGAGCGGCGCCGCAAGAAGCGGGTCATCCCGTACGTCGAGGACCGCCGCAACATCCTCGTCGTCACCCTCGACGAGGCCCTGCCCGAGCCCGAGGCGCTGTCCCTCATGTACGCGCTGGAGCGGGGCATCGAGGCCGCGTTCGAGCTGGAGGACGCCGAGCTGTCCAGCGAGCTGCTGCCGCCGGACGGCGGACCCCGGGGCCGGTTCCTGTTCATGGAGGCCGCCGAGGGCGGCGCGGGCGTCCTGCGCCGCCTCCAGGCCGAGCCGGACGCCCTGGCGAAGGCGGCCCAGTGCGCCCTGTCGATCTGCCACTTCGACGAGGTCGGCACCGACCTGGGCGGCCCGCACCCGGACCGCCCGTGCGCCCTGGGCTGCTACGAGTGCCTGCTGACGTACGGCAACCAGCTCGACCACGCGCTGATCAACCGCCACGCGGCCCGGCACCTGCTGGTGCGGTTCGCCTCGGCGACGGCGGAGCGCGAGTCACGCGGCGAGTCCCGGTCGGAGCAGTACCGGCGACTGCTCGACCAGACCCCGGCGGCGCCGACGGCCGTCGAGGCGACGGCCGCCGCCGAACTGGCCGCGCGCGGTGACTTCCTGGGCTGGGCAAAGGCACGGGGACTGCACCTGCCGGACGAGGCGGGCCCCTTCCTCACCGAGGCGAACGCGATGCCCGACTTCGTGTACCGGCTCCCGGGCGGAAACGTGGCCGTCTTCGTCGACACACCCGACAAGGAGCAGGACGCCTTCCGGGACGAGGACGCCGAGGACCGTCTCTTCAACGCCAGTTGGGATGTCGTCCGCTTCGCGCACGGCGACGACTGGGACGCCATCGCCGCCGCCAACGCCCGCTACTTCGGCACGCCGACCGCCAACTGACGACCGCCTTCTCCTGAGGACTCAAAAACACTCATGGCACTCACGTACTCCGCAGGTTCCCTGGTGAAGGCCCGCGGCCGCGAATGGGTGGTGCTCCCCGAGAGCAAGCCCGACCTGCTCGTCCTGCGCCCGCTCGGCGGCTCGGACGACGACATCGCCGCCGTGTTCCCGGTCTTCGAGACGGTCGAGGAGGCCCGGTTCGCCGCGCCCGAGCCGAGCGACCTCGGCGACCAGCGGGCGGCCGGCCTGCTCCGCACCGCCCTGCGGGTCGGCTTCCGCTCGGGCGCGGGCCCCTTCCGCTCGCTGGCCGGCATCGCCGTGGAGCCGCGCGCGTACCAGCTCGTCCCGCTGCTGATGGCACTGCGTCAGAAGACGGTCCGCATGCTGGTCTCCGACGACGTCGGCATCGGCAAGACCGTCGAGGCGGGCCTGATCGCGAGCGAACTCCTCGCACAGGGCGAGGCGTCGGGCCTGGCCGTGCTGTGCTCCCCCGCACTCGCGGAACAGTGGCAGCAGGAACTGCGCAGCAAGTTCGGCATCGACGCGGAGCTGGTGCTGTCGTCGACGGTAACGCGCCTGGAGCGGGGCCTGGACCTCGGCCAGTCCCTCTTCGACCGGTACTCGAACGTCATCGTCTCCACGGACTTCATCAAGTCCACCCGCCACCGCGACGACTTCGTACGGCACTGTCCCGACCTGGTGATCGTCGATGAGGCGCACACGTGCGTGGCGGCCGACGACACCAAGACGGGCGCGCAGAACCAGCTCCGCTACGAGCTGCTGCGGCGGGTCGCCGAGGACGAGGAACGACACCTGCTCCTGGTGACGGCGACGCCGCACAGCGGCAAGGAATCCGCGTTCCGCAACCTGCTGGGCCTGGTCAAGCCCGACTTGGCGCACGTCAACCTGGAGTCGGAGAGGGGCCGGAAGCTGCTGGCCCAGCACTTCGTGGCCCGCAAGCGCGCGGACGTCCGCCAGTACCTCACCAAGGAGGACGGCCTGGCCGACGACTCCCTTGCGGAGCGCACCGCGTTCCCCTCGGACCGCTACTTCAAGGACGAGACGTACAAGCTGTCCCCGGAGTACCGGGCCCTGTTGGACGACGCGATCGCCTATGCGAGCGAGCGGGTGGAGGAGGCGGACGGCCGGGGCCGGAGGGAGGCCCGAATAGCGTGGTGGTCGGCGATCGCGCTGCTGCGCTCGCTGGTGTCGTCCCCGCGGGCGGCGGCTCAGACGCTCCGCACGAGGTCCGCGGCGGCGGTCGCGTCCTCGGCGGAGGAGGCCGACAAGCTCGGTGCCCCGCTGAACAGCGACGCGGCCGACAGCGACTCGATGGAGGGCATGGATGTAGCACCCGGCGCGGAGATCGAGGCCGACGATCCGCGCTCGCGCCTGGCCGAACTCGCCGACCGGGCGGAGGAGCTGGAGGGCCCTGCGCAGGACCTCAAGCTGAAGGCACTGATCAAGCACCTCAAGGGCCTGCTCTCAGACGGCTACAACCCGATCGTCTTCTGCCGCTACATCCCCACGGCCAAGTACCTGGCCGAGCAGCTGGCGAACGACCCGGAGACGAAGAAGCGCGGCCCGCTGGGCGCGAAGACGGTCGTCAAGGCGGTCACGGGCGAGCTGTCGCCGCAGCAGCGCATCGACAACATCGAGGCGCTGGCGACGGAGGCGGGCGAGGACGCCGCCGCGCGCCGGGTGCTGATCGCCACGGACTGCCTGTCGGAGGGCGTGAACCTCCAGCACTACTTCGACGCGGTGGTCCACTACGACCTGGCGTGGAACCCCACCCGCCACGACCAGCGCGAGGGCCGCGTCGACCGCTACGGCCAGCGCCGCGACGAGGTCCGCGTCATCACCCTGTACGGCGACGACAACGGCATCGACGGCAAGGTCCTCGAAGTCCTCATCAAGAAGCACCGCCAGATCAAGAAGGACCTGGGCATCTCGGTGTCCGTCCCGGACGAGCTGTCGACGGGCGTGACGGACGCGATCGTGGAGTGGCTGCTGATGCGCGGCCGCGAGAACGAGGACGCCCTGTTCAGCGCGGACGCGTTCAAGGTGAGCACGGCGAAGCTGGACAGTGACTGGAACTCGGCGGCGGAGCGGGAGAAAGCGTCGCGTTCGCGGTTCGCGCAGCGTTCGATCCACCCGGAGGAGGTGGCCCGGGAGGTCGCCGCAATCCGGGATGCGCTGGGCGGTACGGGCGAGGTGAGGACGTTCGTACGGGAGGCGCTGGGCTCGCTGGGTGCGGTGCTGCGGGGAGCCGACCCGTCGGAGGACTTCACGGCCCAGATGGGCGGTACGCCGGCGGGGCTGCGAGACGCGCTGGCGACGGCCGTGGGCGCCGAGGTGATCGAGCAGGACCGGCCGATCCCGTTCCGGACGGACCCGGCGGTGGCGCGGGGCGAGGCCGCTCTGGTGCGCACGGACCCTGTGGTGGGCACGCTCGCATCGCACGTCCTGAACGCGGCACTGGACACCCAGGCGGACGGCGCACGCCCGGCACGCCGCTGCGGTGTGGTGACGACGGACGCGGTGACGACGCGTACGACCCTGCTGCTGGTCCGCTACCGCTTCCACCTGACCCTGCCGTCGCGCAGCGGCGAGAAGCAGCTGGTGGCGGAGGACGCGCGGCTGCTGGCCTTCGAAGGCTCCCCGAAGAACGCCGTGTGGCTGTCCCAGGAGCGCGCAACGGCGCTGCTGGACGCGACGGCGTCCGAGAACACGGACCCGCACTTCGGCGAGCGCATGATGAAGCGCATCCTTGACCAACTCCCGGACGCGGTAGGGCATCTGGAGACGTACGGCGAGGAACTGGCCGCCGAGCTGGACGCCTCGCACCGCCGGGTGCGCCAGGCCTCCGGCGAGATCGTCCGGGGCCTGTCGGTGACGGCCCAGAAGCCGGCCGACGTCCTGGGCGCGTACCTGTACCTGCCCGCCAACCCCTCTGCTTCCTCTCCTGCCCCTGCCGCTGTCTCTGGAGCGTCCGCCTGATGTCCGCCACGACCCGCAACCAGGTGTTCACCGCCGTCCACACGGTCGGAGGTCTGCTGCCGGCCGACATGCTGCTGCGCATCTCCGAGGGCAAGGACGTCCCGGGCTCGAAGCCCGCCGACTACGGCCTGCCGTCGTCGCGTTCGGTACGGGACGAGGCGGAGCGCAGCTGGGAGTACCTGAAGCCGCTCTGGCGCGAGCTGCGCAAGCACCTCCCCGAGGACAGGCAGACCGGTCTGCCCGCGACCGACCCGACCGGCCGTGCGGGTGCCGACTGGCTGGCGCCGCTGTGGCGGGAACTCGGCTTCGGCCGCCTGACGCCGATCGGCACAGACGGCGTCACGGCCGACTCGGACACGGAGAAGCGGTTCGAGGTCTCACACCGCTGGCAGCACGCGCTCATCCACCAGGTGGCATGGAACGCCAACCTGGACAAACGACCGGGCGGCGCGGGCACTATGCCGCCGCAGTCGATGCTCCAGGAGTGCCTGAACCGGACCGAGGCCCACTTGTGGGGCATCCTCACGAACGGCCGCCAGATACGCCTGCTCCGGGACTCCAGCGCGCTCGCCACGGCGTCGTACGTCGAGTTCGACCTGGAGGCGATCTTCGACGGCGAGCTGTTCAGCGAGTTCGTGCTGCTGTACCGGCTGCTGCACGTGTCGCGCTTCGAGGTCGCGGAGGACGCGGCGCCATCGACATGCTGGCTGGAGAAGTGGCGCACGGAGGCGATCGCCCAGGGCACGCGGGCGCTGGACCAGTTGAGGAAGGGTGTGCAGCGGGCGATTACGACGCTGGGCACGGGGTTCTTGAAGCACCCGGAGAACCGGGAGTTGAGGGAGAGCCTGGAGGTCAAGACCTTCCACTACGCGCTGCTGCGCCTGGTCTACCGGCTCCTGTTCCTCTTCGTGGCCGAGGACCGCGAGGTCCTGCTGTCCCCGTCGGCGGGTGAGACGGCGAAGGAGCGGTACGCGGCGTACTTCTCCTCGGCCCGCCTCCGCCGCCACGCGCAGCGGCGTCGGGGTACGGCCCACGGCGACCTGTACCAGGCGCTGCGCTTCGTGCTGTCGGGTCTCGGTAACGACGACGGCCTGCTGGAGCTGGGCCTGCCGGGGCTCGGCGGAATCTTCGACGACACGGAGGCGGACAAGGTCCTCCACGGCCTGTCCCTGTCGAACGAGCCGCTGCTGGAGGCGGTCCGGGCCCTGTCGATCGTGCGGGACACGAGCAGCAAGCGCAATAGGGTGGTGGACTACCGCCACCTGGATGCGGAGGAGCTGGGCTCGATCTACGAGTCGCTGCTGGAGCTGGTCCCGAAGCACAACGCGACCGAGCGCACTTTTGAGCTGGTCGAGCTGGCGGGCAACGCGAGAAAGACGACGGGTTCGTACTACACGCCGTCCTCGCTGATCGAGTGCCTGCTGGACTCGGCGCTGGACCCGGTGATCGACGACGCGGTGAAGCGGGGCGAGATCCGGGCGACTCGCTCGGGTCAGCCGGACGCCCGCGATGCCATCGTGGAGGAACTGCTATCGCTGACGGTCTGCGACCCGGCCTGCGGCTCGGGCCACTTCCTGGTGGCTGCGGCACGGCGAATCGCCAAGCGGGTGGCTGCGGTACGGGAGCAGAACCCGGAGCCGACGATCGACGCGGTGCGGCACGCGCTGCACGAGGTGGTCGCGCGCTGCATCTACGGCGTCGACCTCAACCCGATGGCGGTCGAGCTGGCCAAGGTGTCGCTGTGGCTGGAGGCATTGGAACCGGGCAAGCCGCTGGGTTTTCTGGACGCCCACGTCAA
>NZ_JAYWVC010000114.1:0-27079 GCF_036281785.1 Streptomyces chiangmaiensis
AAGGGGGTTCGGGCACGCACGGTGCTGCGGGCCCGGAGGTAATCGCCCTGGTCCGGAGAGGGCTGCACAGCAAAGCGCCCGCGGGCAAGGTGACCGCGGACGAACGACTTCGGAACCACGACTGCTCTGTGCAATACGCTAATCCCTCTGCTAGGGCATCGCCAGGTCGGTTCGGTCGTGGGCCGGTGCAGGCAGTGCCGCGGGCAGGGCAGCCAGCGTCCCCGAGGCCGGTCGACTTTGAAGGCGGGGCGGACCTCCCAGCCCACAAGTCCGCCTCCAAGAACGGCTTTGCGCCCTCCTCACCACCGGGACCGGGCTAAATCACGCCATGGATTCAGGACAGAGCGCACTGGCAAGCGGGCTGGGGGGCGCCCTGATCACCGCAGCGGCCGCCTACCTTAAGTCCTCTCGATGAGTTGATGTCACCCACCGACGAGTTGACTGCCGCTACCGGCCGCGGCTGCGACGAACTGCCCGGCACCGAGCTGACCGTCACCGCGAACCTGGCCGCCGCCACGGACACGGACGTCGGCCCCCGCGACGTCCAGCTCCCCGCACAATGCCGCTTACAGGCAGCCCGGCCCATCAAACCTGCTCGTCACAGGCCCACCGCCAGAGTCATGATGGGCCCGTTCCGTTTTGTACGACGAGCGGACCGCCCCTCATGGCACTGCCCCAGCTCAGTGCGCGATGGCCGCACGCCTGGAGGACACGCTCACGGTCCTGTGCGCAGACGCACTACGGGATGACCCGCCGCGCAGCGTGCCCCGCCTGGTGCTTCCGGCGATGCAGGCCGCGGGGCTCGTCGCGGAGCTGCTGTCGGTGGCCGAACGGACTTGGTGGCGCGGTGACGTGCCCGGTGGGCTTCTTTCCGTGACAGAAGTTGCCGACGGGACGTGGCTGTGCGTCGCCGGTAGCGTGGACAGTACCCGGGCGGTCGCCCTGGCTTCCGCCGCAGGGACGGGTCCCGGGGTGTGTGTGGAGGCTGATGGCCATGGTGGTGGATACCAGCGTGGTAGAGGCCCGTCGCCGGTCCGAGCCGGTGGAACCGGGTGACGCGTCCGACCTGCTGGGCCACTATCTCAACGAGATCGGTTCCACTCCCTTGCTCAGCGCCCGGGAGGAGGTGGAGCTGGCCAAACGTATCGAGGCCGGGGTGTACGCCGATCATCTGCTGTGTGAAGCCGAGGCCAGCGGGTGTGAACTGCCCGCCGAAAGGCGCCGTGACCTGCAGGCAGTGGCCCGTGACGGTCAGCATGCGAAGGACCACATGATCCGCGCCAACCTGCGACTGGTCGTCGCGATCGCCAGGAAGAGCTACGGCCGTCGCGGCCTGCCGTTCCTGGACGTTCTACAGGAGGGGAACCTGGGCCTGATCAGGGCGGTGGAGAAGTTCGACTACACCAGGGGGTACAAGTTCTCCACCTACGCGACGTGGTGGGTCCGGCAAGCCATTGAACGGGGTCTGGCCCGCCACGCCAGGACGGTACGACTGCCCCTCCAGGTGGTGGAGGACATCGGCAAACTCGGCCGGGTGGAGCGTCGCCTGCAGTTTGCGTTGGGCCGTGAGCCGACCGTGGAGGAGGTGGCGGCCGAAAGTGGCTTTGCCGGCGAGAAGGTGACCCGGCTGCGCCAGGTGGGGCGTCAGACGATCAGCCTCGATACCCCGGTGGGCGAGGAGGGTGACACCGTCGTCGGTGACGTCATTGTGGACATCGATGTGCTGCAGGCGCCGGAAGTCGTGGAGTACCGCGCTCTCGCCGAGCAGCTGAAGGCGACGATGGATGCGTTGCCGCCGCAGGAGGCGCTGGTGCTCACTCTGCGGTACGGCTTCCACAATGGCCGGCCGCGGACCGTGCAGCAGACTGCCGAGCAGGTGGGGCTGACGTCGGCGCGGGTGCGCCGGCTCGAGAAGCAGGCCCTGGCGCGGCTGCGTGCCCCGGAGCGCCACACGCTGTTGGGCGCGTGGGCAGGCTGAGGAGGATGTGGCGGACGCCGGACTCACGCAAGGCGTGATGAGAACTCAGGCCCCGATGAAAACTCAGGGTGGCCAGCCGCCGCACGCCGCCCCGAGAGGTCAAGATCGAGACGCGGGAGGGGTGGAGTACGCCCTGATGAGCGCCCTGCTGGAGATCGACGGAGCCGCCTACTCCGGATCGGGCATGATCGTTCGCCAAGCCGTGGCCTACGCGGCCGTGACGGGCACCCCGGTTCATCTGCGTCATGTCCGGGCACACCGACCGCATCCGGGACTGCGACGTCAGCACCTTTGCGCGGTCGAGGCGGTCCGCACGCTGGTCGGCGGAAGGGTCGAAGGAGCGTCGCTGGGGTCGCGAGAGTTCACCTTCTGCCCTGCCGGTGAGGTGCCGCGAGGGAAGTACGCGTTCGACGTGGGTACGGCGGGGTCGGCCACGGCGCTGTCGCTCGCGCTGCTGCCCGTCCTCGCCACGGCTTACGAGCCGGTCGGCGTCGAACTCACCGGTGGGCTGTTCCAGGATCGAGCGCCCTCGGCCTTCCATCTGCAGCACGTTCTCGTTCCGCTACTCGGCCGGATGGGGCTCGCGGTCACGGTCACGCTGGTTCGGCCCGGTTACGTGCCGACCGGCGGCGGCGTGCTGCGGCTCAGCGTGCGGCGCCCCGGCCCGCTCGTCCCCGTGGAGGTCGAGCGGCCAGGGCCGGTGCGGTCGGTGTGGGGGATCGCTCTCGCTTCCCACCTGGAGGAACGTCGGGTGAGCCGGCGGATGGCTGACGGTGCCCGCGCGGTGCTGGCCCGGGCCGGACACGAGGCCCGCATCGAAGAGCGCGACGACACCAGTGCGCTGCAGCCGGGCGCCGGGCTGGCCTTGTTCGCCGACCTGGCGGGCGGGTGGCGGCTCGGTGCGGACGGGGCCGGAGCCCCCGGGCGCCAGGCTGAGAAGATCGGGCTGGCCACCGCCGAACGTCTGCTGGAGGACCTGCGAACCGGTGCCGCACTCGACCGCTTCGCCTCCGACCAGATCATCACGTTCACCGCGCTGGCCCGAGGCCGCAGCCGGACGTGGCTGGCCGCGGTGACCGACCATGTTCGCACCGGGATCTGGCTGACGAACCTCTTCGGCGTGGCACGGGCGAGCCTGGACGGACGCCTTCTCGTCGTCGAGGGCGGCGGACCTGCCACAGAGCATTCCTGATTCAGGTTGACCCGTGAAGAGGTACCGACGAAACGGGTTTCTGCCGGTGACGGAAGCCACGCTGTTCTTCGCTTTGTACTTCCGTGGACCCAGCCAGCTCGGTCTACGTGGAGGTGCTCGCCGCGCCGGCCGGCTGCATCGTGCCGACGATCAGTGCGACCCTGTGTCGGACGATCGTCATCGTGCCTCTCCTTCGTCCGACGAGCGTGGAAGCCCTGATTGTCTCGTTCGATCCCAGCGTGCGACAGGGCCCTTGACAGGCGGCTGAGAGAGGCCGGGTTCGCGGTGGCCACGCAGGGCGCGGCCATTACCGAGGGCGCTCGGCGCGCGGCCCTCACCAGGTCTTCGTACGGTTGAAAGGGGTGATGTCACGGTGGTGATTGAGGTGAAGGCCGGATACCGCTGGGCGTGCTCACGTGCCGCCTGACTACTCCATGGCTGTCCGAGACGCCGGCCCCCTGTCGGCGCAACGCCTTTCTGCTCGCCCCCGTCACGAACTCAGGAGGAGCACCTATAGCGCGACTGGCTCGAAGGCGTTCGCAGGCATCGGGCTTCCCCCCGCCGTCGGAAGGAGGGCGCGATGGCTGAGCAGGATCAGGCCAGGTGGTTGGAGGACTTCTCGATGGCGGACACCGCCGTGGTCGGTGGCAAGAATGCCTCACTCGGGGAGATGATCCGCAACCTGTCGCCCCGGGGCGTACTGATCCCGAGCGGCTTCGCAACCACCGCGCAGGCATACTGGTACTTCCTCGCTGCCAACAACCTGGCCCCCCGGCTGTCTGAGCAATCGACGCCCTGCACCTCGGCGCTGACCTGGCCGAGGTCGGTGAGGCGATCCGGCGGATGTTCCTCGACGCCCAGTTCCCGCCCGACCTGGCCGAGGCCGTCCGCTGCAGGTACCGGGAACTGGGTGACCGCCTGCGTCGGGCCGACCCGGATGTTGCGGTGCGCAGCAGCGCCACCGCCGAGGACCTTCCCGAGGCAAGCTTCGCCGGGCAGCAGGAGACCTTCCTCAACATCACGGGCGAACAGGCCCTGCTGGCGGACTGCAAGCGCTGCTACGCGTCCTTGTTCACCGACCGGGCCATCAGCTACCGAGAGCACCACGGTTTCGATCACCTGAAGGTGGCTCTGTCGATCGGCGTGCAGCAGATGGTCCGCTCCGATCGGGCCGGAGCGGGCGTGATGTTCACCCTTGACACCGACAGCGGGTTCCCGCACGTGGTGCTCGTCAACGCGGCGTTCGGCCTGGGCGAGTCCGTCGTGGGCGGCCGGGTCGACCCGGACGAGTACCAGGTCTTCAAGCCGCTGCTCGCGCAGGCCGGCACCACTCCGGTGATCTCCAAGTCGGTCGGCGGCAAGCAGACCAAAGTCGTTTACGGCGACAGCGCGCGGCAGCCCACGGTGACCGTGGCGACCACCGAGGAGGAGCAGGCGGCGTGTGTGCTCGACGATGCGGAGATCCTGCAGTTGGCCAGGTGGGGGGTGCTCATCGAGGAGCACTACGGGCATCCGATGGACATCGAGTGGGCCAAGGACGGCGACACCGGCGAGCTGTACATCGTTCAGGCCCGGCGGGAGACCGTGCAGGCACGCAAACAGGCCGCCACCTTGCGCTCCTTCCGGCTGTGGGAACGCGGCGAACGGCTGACGACCGGCCTGGCCGTCGGAGACGCCATCGCCGCCGGGCCGGTGTGCAACCTGCGCAGCGCCACCGAGATCGGGCGGTTCAAGGATGGTGCCGTGCTCGTCACCGAGACCACCGACCCGGACTGGGAACCGATCATGAAACGGGCGGCCGCCATCGTCACCGACCACGGCGGACGCACCTCACACGCGGCCATCGTCAGCCGAGAACTCGGCGTGGCCGCCGTCGTCGGTACCACCCATGCCACCAGCGTGCTCCTCGACGGCCGGGAGATCACCGTGTGCTGCGCGGAGGGCGAGGAAGGCGTCGTCTACGACGGCGTCCTCGACTACGACGAACAGGACATCGATCTGGCCGAGGTGCCGGCCACGACGACCAGGGTGATGCTCAACATCGCCAACCCATCAGCGGCGTTCCGGTGGTGGCGGCTGCCCGCCGACGGCGTCGGACTGGCCCGGATGGAGTTCATCGTCAACACCCACATCAAGATCCATCCCATGGCGCTGGTGCGCTTCGACGAGCTGGCCGACGAGCACGCCCGTGACCGGATCGCCGAGCTGACCCGCGGCTACGCCGACAAGACGGAGTACTTCGTCGAGCTGCTGGCCCACGGCATAGCGCGCATCGCCGCCGCCTGGTGGCCCAAGCCGGTCATCGTCCGGATGAGCGACTTCAAGACCAACGAGTACGCCAGACTCATCGGCGGCAGGCAGTTCGAGCCCGCGGAACACAATCCGATGCTGGGCTGGCGGGGAGCCAGCCGCTACTACAGCGAGGGCTACCGCAAAGGCTTCGGCCTGGAATGCCGGGCACTGCGCCGGGTCCGCGACGAGATCGGGCTCACGAACACAGTCGTGATGATTCCGTTCTGCCGCACCCTTTCCGTTCTGCCGCACCCTTGAGGAGGCCGACCGTGTCCTGGAGGTCATGGCCGATTACGGCCTGGTCCGCGGCCGCAACGACCTGGAGGCTTATGTGATGGCGGAGATCCCGTCCAACATCATCCTCGCCGCAGACTTCAGCGACCGCTTCGACGGCTTCTCCATCGGCAGCAACGACCTGACCCAGCTCACCCTTGGTGTCGATCGGGACTCCGAACAACTGCGCGCGCTGTTCAACGAGCGCGACCCGGCCGTCACCACCAGCATCCAGACCCTGATCGACGTCGCCCACCTCAAGAGACGCAAGGTGGGCCTGTGCGGTCAGCGGCCCAGCGACGACCCCGACTTCGCCCGCCTTCTGGTCGACGCCGCTATCGACTCGGTCTCGGTGACTCCCGACAGCTTCCTGTTCGTCAAGGACAACGTCGCCGCCGCCGAGAAGACCCGGCGCTCCGCTGCGACGGCCGCCGCAGCACCCCGTCACCCGGCCTCTCGTCAGCCGTGATCTGCTGGCAGTCCCCGGTGTCGGGGCAACCCGTGAACTCGTACACGCTGCGGCCCGTACAGAGGCACTGTCGAAGAGACATGGAGTCTGCGGTTGGCGGTCCTGGAGCCGGGCGCCGGCTGTCCGATTCGCAGGACACGGCGGAGACCCGCAGCATGGAAACGCCCCGAATGGCGGCCCACTCCCCCCGGTGGAGGGGCCAGCCCGGCCCAGGTGCCCGACGCCGACAGCCGGTGATCTCGCCTTCCAGATGGGCTTGAGGATCTTCATTGTGAGTTGCCCCGGCAGCCGCCTTCGCTGGTCTGCCCGACCCGTCGGCCCTGGCTGGCCCACGCCGTCCACAGCGCCCGACTCCAGGCAAGCTTGCTCTGCACCGCGGGACACGAGAAGCGAGGAGGGTTATTCCGCCCGGGCCACGGTTCGGATCAAGGTCACCAGCCGTGGACTACTGCTCGTGGGCGTGCGGGACGGTGATGACCGGGCAGCGTGCGTGGTGCAGGACGCCCTGGCTGACGGAGCCCAGCAGCATGCCGGTGAAGCCGCCGTGCCCGCGTGTGCCCACGACCAGGCCGAGGGCGTGTTCGGATGCCTTGGTGAGGACCTGCACTGGGTGGCCTTCGACGACTTCATGGTGCAGTTCCACTTGCGGATGGGCGGCGGTGCGCCCGGCGACCGTCTCCGACAGCAGCCGGCGGCACTCCTGGACGGCCGCGTTCTCGTCCAGGACTCCGAGTCGCGGAGGGTGCCACACGTACAGGGCCCGCAGGAGCGCGCCGCGCAGGGCGGCCTCCTCGAAGGCGAGGTCGACGGCGGCGGCGGACTGAGGGCTGCCGTCGACTCCGACCACGAAGTACGGCGGCTGCTGGGTGATGTGCTCTGGCTCCGGTACGACGACCACGGGGCAGGGCGCGTGGGCGATGAGCGGTAGGGTGACGGCGGCGGAGGTGAAGAACTCCTGGAGAGCACTCAGATGCCAGGAACCGAGCACGACCTCTTTGGCGTGCTGCGCGTGTTCACGCAGCACCCACGCCGGGTGCCCCTCCGCCAGTACCCCGGACACGTGCACCTGCGGGTGCCGGGACTCGACGAAGGCCACCGCGTCCTTCACCATGCGGTCCCCCGTCGCATGCAGCGCCTCGTTCCACTCCTCCCAGGACGGGTGCCCGCCCGTCGGTCGGTACCCGGGGGTCGGCAGGTTCTGTGCGAGGACCAGCAGCAACGGCAGGTGGCGCCGATCGGCCGCGTCGGCGGCCCAGGCGAGCGCCGCGCGTTTTTCCGGATCGGGATCGAGGCCAACCACGATCGGTGTACGTCCTTCTGTACGCGTCATCGCAGACTCCCAAGCTGTTCGACGACCGACCGGCGCTCCGGTGCCGACCGGTGGCGCCGGCCACGGCGGCCGACTCCGTCTCTTCCGGCGCGATGGTGCATCTACAGGCCCTCACGGGCGAGTCGTGCGCCGCGTGCCGCCTCCTCGGGCAGCCTGTGACGGGACCTCCAGGTCCACGGGCCAGCGGCCGGACACAGTCGGCTCAGCCGGACTTCCGGCCCGGGCGCGGCATCGGGTTCAGGGTGGAATGGTTCTGCGTCATGTCGTGCTGCTCATGCGAGGCGGTGGCGAGCCGGGCCGTTACCCGGCGGGGGAGATGCGGCCGTAGTGGCCGTCGTAGCGGTGGTAGAGGATGTTTCCCCGTCCGGTGGTGTCGTCGGCGTAGAACACGAACGGCGATCCGGTGATGTCCAGTCGCTGCTTGGCCTCGTCCAGGTTCATCCGGGGGGCGGGGAGGTCGCTGACGGTGAGCGGTACGGCCACGGGGCCGACGAGGTGGGGGTGGGGGTGCACCTGGGCGAGGCGGTAGCCGGTCGGGCCGGATCGGTACAGCACGCTGTCCTCGCCGGTGTCGATGTCGGTGAAGAGGTGGAAGCCGTAGTCCAACATCTCCATCTCGAAGGCCGCCTCGTCAGGTGACTCGCGGGCCAGGGAGAACGACTTGTGCCGCACGACCTGGCGTTCCTCGGCCGGACGGGGGAAGTAGTCGGGGCGGTGGGCGGGCTCGCTGCCGTGCCGCCACTCGTGCGGGCCCGGTGCGGGTCTGCGGCCTCGGCGGGCCTCCCAGTGCTCCTCCAGGCGTTCCAGCCCTGCGGCGAGCCGGTCCTGCAGCAGGTCGACGGCCTCGGTGACGGTTGTGGCGGCGACATGTGCCCTGGCAAGGCGCCCGTTGACGTCCAGGTTGGCCTGGGCGATCGCCGGTCGTTCCATGGCGGGGTTGGCCATGTGGTTCAACTTGACGCGGGCGAACAGGACCGGCTCCCGTGTTCGGCCGATGAGCGCCCGTACCTTCTCCTGCGCGTACCCGATGGCGCCGGGCGGCATCTGCCCCTGGGTCTCCACCTGGATCTCAGGGGCCTGCTGTGGTGCCGATCGCTTCATGACAGCCCTCCTTACGCCGGAATGTCACTTTCCACACTTATCGCCCGTAGCTCCTATGTGCACGGCCAGCGTCCCTCTTCCTGGCAGACCAGCTTCCCTGCCCCCTGAGCCGCACATGGCGGTGCGCCTCGTGCAGCGACGGCCTCAGAAGCTCGTTCCCCCCGGGATGGGCCGTCCGTCGCCGCCGCGGCCGGCTCCCCTGTACAGCCGTGCCCACTTCGTCGACGACTACGAGTACTGCAGCTTCCAGACCGCGACTCGGAGTCGCGGACCGCCGATGGCAGCGGCAGCATTCCGGACCGGGCGGCGTACGACGCCGCGGTCATCCCGCGCTCGAGCAGGTCAGATGGAACAGGCTGCAGGGCACCTGCACGCGTAGGCGTGACGGTTTCGGGCACCGACCGTCGCTCTGCTGCCCGGTGACGACAGCCGCGCCGCGCAGCAGGCGTAGGGAGAATCCCGGCGCGTGCATATGGGGTACGGCGACCGGCTGCTGATCGAGGACCTGTCGTTCACGCTGCCGCGTGGCGGCATCGTCGGGGTCTTCGGCCCCAACGGGGTCGGCAAGACCACCCTGTTCCGGATGATCGTCGGACAGGAGCAACCCGATGCGGGCCGGCTGCGCATCGGCGAGACCGTACGGATCGCGTACGTCGATCAGGCCCGTGCGGGACTGTGCCCGGACCGTCAGGTACCAGCGGACCGGGCGGCCGTGATCGATGCTGCCCGGAAGGTACCCGAGACCTTTCACGGCACGAACCAGGCGCCGTTGCTCGACAGCTGACACCCGTAACGAGCCGGATTGCCGCAATCGAAACAAATCGGCGCACATGAACAAGAGGAGGACCACCCGCTTCTTGTGGGTCCGAATTACGCGGTGCACGGTTTCTCTCCGCTCCCCTCGCGCCTCACGTCCTCCTGTTTAGGTCAACGTTCACTCCGGATCGGGAATTCCTCAGGCAGTGCTGGAACCTGGACCGCCGGCCACAGCAGGCCACCGGACAGTGCGTGACCGGTGACTTCTCCGAACGCCGTGCCCAACCAGGTGTCTCTGGCATTGGGGACCATCGGCCCTGGCAGCGACCGTATACAGGAGGAGCACAGTGGAGATGTGGGGGTCAGCCGGCGTCCACCGTGCGACGCGCACGCAGGAAAGGAGCTGCGACGATGACCGCCCAGCACAACACCGTCAGCGAAGTGATGACACGCGATGTCGTCACGGTCCGACCGGACACCCCGTTCAAGGAGATCACGTCCGTCCTGTCCAGCCATGGCATCAGTGCCGTACCCGTAGCGGACGAGCATGGTGCGCCGATGGGGCTGGTGTCCGAAGCCGATCTGCTCCGTAAGCAAGCCGAACAGCCTGACAAGTACGGCGGGCAGGCAGCACTGCCCGGGTGGCCGCGTGCGAAGGCCAAGGCACGCGCGGAGAACGCCGCCGGGCTGATGACCACCCCCGTGGTCACCGCTCACGCCGACTGGTCGGTCGCCGAGGCAGCCCGTGTGATGGATCGCCAGCACGTCAAGCGACTGGTGGTCGTGGACGAAACAGACCACATCATCGGCATCGTCAGCCGTCCGGACCTGCTGCGTGTCTTCCTGCGCCCCGACGAGGAGGTCCGCGAGGAGATACGTGACGAAGTGCTGACAGCGATACTGCAGCTGAGCGGACAGGAGGTGCAGGTCCAGGTCCACGACGGCGTCGTCACCCTGAGCGGCGAGGTCGAGAAGCGCAGCACCGCCCAGATCGCCGAACGGCTCGCCAAGGGCGTGGACGGGGTGGTCACTGTCAGGCCGCTCATCGACTACGCCATCGACGACAGGGCCGCCGAGGACCGACCACAGTCGGGCATCGAGGCCATCGACCCCCGTCGCGGTGATACGTAGAGCCGTATGCAACTTGCCGGGCCGAGATCCCGTGTCAGGTGTGCATCAGCAGTGCGTCGAGAGGTTCGTCATGGTGGAGGCGGCCGATGGCGCCAGCGAGCAGCGGGGCCACGGACGGGACCCGGACCGGCAGTGCCTGGTGCGGATGAGGTGCGAGGGCGTCGGTGACGAGCAGGCGGCGGATCGGCAGCCGACGTAGGCGCTCCTGGGCGGCGGCGACCAGGAGACCGTGCGTCGCGGCCACGGTGATGTCGGGAGCGGCCCTGCGGTCGAGCAGGACCCGCACGGCCGCTTCCACCGTCCCGCCGGTGCTGATCATGTCGTCCACGATCGCTGCGGGCCGACCGGCCACGTCGCCGACGAGTTCCTCGGCTTGCACGCTGGTGCCCGAGACACGGGTCTTGCGCACCGCGGCGACGGGCGCCGCAGCAGTCCGACTAGGGCGTGTGTTGAGTCGTGATCAATGGGTGGCTCGGGTGAGGTCCTTGATCCAGATCATCGAGGCGCGCAGGTGGAGGCCGGCGAGGTAGCTGTCCGGGGTCGACGGGCGCACATATACCACCGCCAGGCGGACCAGGTGCCACGGCTGGATCTTCCCGGGCCAGAGCGTAGACCGCCCCTTGGACACATCCGCCGGCTACCGAGCCGACAGCCGTGCCGTCGGGTCCAACCAGCATGGAAGCACTGGGCGGACGTGGGGCCGACCGGAAGGTGGCTACGACGGTGCCGACGCCGACCGTGTCCCTGTTCTCCCACCAGTCGACCAGCTCAGGTAGTACGTCACGCACGACTCAGCACTCCCAGGCACGAACCGCAGGGGGCAGACGCGACGTCACCTGCTCGGACCAGATCGCAGCGGCATGTCATCGACCGACCTCGCCAGAGTCCACGCCGGTCTCGCCGTGGTCCAACTCCGCCAGGGTCGCCAGATCCTCGCAGTCAAGCTCGAAGTCGAAAATATCGAGGTTCTCTCGCACGCGTTGCGAGTTGGAGCTCTTCGGCACAACGACCAAGCCTTGCTGGACGTGCCAGTGCAAGAGGACTTGGGTTGGCGTCCGTACTTCTTTGCGACCGCCTTTGCTGCATCCGCGCTGCGCAGGTCGCCTCCCTCCGCCCGTCGGGCTCCAGGACTTCAAGACAATGCCGTGCCGTTGAGCGAAGTCTGCCTACTCCGCCCGCAGCCCTGGATGTCTCACAGGCCGGTCGGGTAATGCCGGGCGTCGTCGGTCCGGTATGCGATGTGCTCGGAGACCGAGACCACGCCGTCAACGCTCCGGCACAGCCGCTCGATGACGGGGATCAGGCTCTTGAACTCGACGGAGCCACCGAGGGTGACCCGCCCCTCGCGAACCTCGACCGTCACCTCTGCGGGAGCAAAGCCCAACGTCTGCTGCAGCACAATCCGGTCGATCTCGTCACGGATGGCTTCGTCACGGCGCAGGAAGACCCGCAGCAGGTCGCCGCGACTGACGATGCCCTGGAGCCGGTCCGTCTCGTCCACCACGGGCAGCCGCTTGACGTTGTGGACCTCCATCAGGCGGGCCGCCTCGACCACGCTCCACTCCGGGCGCGCGCACACCGCGGGAGCCGACATCAGTTCCTCGGCTCTGGCACCCTCGGCCTTGGCCCGCTCCCAGGCCTCGAGGTGCGGAAGCGGTGTCCGGCCGAACGGGTCGGCCTGGTCCGCGCACTTGCGCAGCAGGTCGGCTTCAGACACCACACCCATCGGGCGGTCCAGTTCGTCCACTACGGGTACGGCGGTGACATCGTTCTCCGCCAGCAGCTTGACGATCTCTTTGAACGGCATGTCACGCCGCGCTCGGACGACCTCCCGGGTCATGAGCTCTCCTACCATTCGGTGGTGCATGTCCGCGCTCCCTTTCCGGGTCGTGACAGCCAGTCGTGGTCACGTGTCCACCGTGTCAGGAATCTGTCGCCCACAGGTGAGCCGCTGAGCCCGTCCGGCCAACCCCGGATCCGGGGTGGGCACCCCACGCGTCGGCATGTCGCGCGTGGCACGTCGGGCCTAACGACATTGTCAGGGAATGGCGGCGATCACGCGATCTCACCTCGGCGATCAACCGCGCAGTGCCATAAGCACTCGACATTCAAGGCGCCACAGGTCGCCTGCGCTCCACACCCGCCTCCTTATAGCCGACAAGCACCCACCGTCCGCCTGCCCACGCTGACGGTCTTGTCACTGCGTGCCCTCGGGGCCGGCCGGAGCACCGGACTTGCCGGTGAGATGGGGCTCGACGTCCACCACGCCCTCTACGGCGCGGACGAGGCGCGCGGCAACCGAGATGAGCGAGTTGTCCTGGACCTGTCCGCGGAGGGCGACGACTCCCTCGTGCACGTTCACGTTGATGGTGTGGCTGAGAGCGGGAAACAGGTAGAACACCACCGTGCGGCGGACCTCTTCCTCGATGTCGTCATCCGACCGCAAGAAGACCTTCAGTACACCGCCGCGGCTGACGATGCCCTTCAGTACGTCCTCGTCGTCCACCAAGGGAAGGCGCTTGACGTGCCTCACCGCCATGATCCTGGCCGCCTGGACCAGCGTGACGTCGGGATGCACCGTGATGGCGGGGGTGCTCATGAGCTCCTCGGCGGTCGCCGCTGCCGCCTTGGCGATGTCGGTCAGACGCTCACGCTGCTCATACAGCGTCAGATCGCGGTCGTGGAACTCCTGCCTTCGGCAGCAGGTCGGCCTCGGAGACCACACCGATGACGCGCATGCGGCCAGCAGCATCACGGCGAAGAGGTCGGTGAACTGCCGGGCGAGGTCGCGCCACGGTTTCCTCCTCCTCGCGGCCGGCAACTCGTTGGGTCCCAACCGGTCCCGCCGTGCCGCCGCATCCGCCGAGGCCAGTCCACGCGGCGAGGTGTCCAGCGCGGCGAAGACCTCCATGGTCGGCAAGGTCTGCACTGCGGGACCGGGTGTCTCGCTGGGGGCCGCCTGCCCGTGGCCCCCGTCACCGGGTGTCAGTACGGGTGTTCCGGTACCCATCGGTGTGTGCCCCTGCCGGTCGCTGTCAGGGCGCGGTCAGGCGTACGGCCGTGACCTTGTACTCGGGGCAGGACGTGACGGTGTCCGTGCGGTCGGAGGTGAGGCGGTTCACTCCGCTCTTGGGGAAGTGGAAGGAGCAGAAGACCTGGCCGGGGACTGTCTTTTCGCTGACCCTGGCGATGAGCCGGGCCTTGCCGTGCCGGCTCTCCACGGTGTGCTGTGCACCGTCCCGTACGTCGTACCGCAGGGCGTCGTCGGGGTGGAGGTCGAGGAAGTCGACCGGGTCGAAGACGAGGTTGCCGCCGCGGCGGGTCATGCTGCCGGAGTTGTAGTGGGCCCAACCGTCCCGTGACCAGGACCAGGGGATAGTCATCGTCGGGGTCACCGGGCGGGAGGTAGCCGGCGGGTCCGAGCGCGGCGGCTGCGGGCAGACCGAAGCCGCCGGCGACAGCCGGAGCCCAGGCCTCAGGGCTGTCCGCCGTTCCCGCCCTGACCCCGGCCAGCGCCTCGATCAGCCGGCTTCCCGGCCGCCCACGTCGGTCGGCCAGGGACCGAAATGCATCGAAACGGTCCGCAGGGGCCACGGGAACCATGCCCTCATCGTGCAGGCAGCCCCGTAGGGCGGCGGAAACCGTCTGCGGCCACTTGGCCAAACGCGGTGTCCACCGACAGTCCTTTCCCCTTGGTTGAGGCCGAGCGGTGCCACCGCGCGCACGCGATCGTGGAGCAGGTCTTCGCGAACCTGGAGGACTCCGCGCTCGGGCACCTGCCGTCGGGGAAGTTCACCGCGAATGCCGCCTGGCTCACCCCACCAGCCCTTGCGCACAACCTCACCCGCGCGCTCGGCACCCTCGTGTTCGTGTTCCACGCCAAGGCCCGCACCGGCACCATCCGCCGCCAACCCATAGCCGTCCCGGCCCGGTTGGCCGTCAGTGCCCGCACCTTGACCTTCCCGATCGAGGATGTCGTGGGGGAGACGCCAGCACGCAGTGAGCAGGCACCGCACTGTCTTCCGGCACGAGGCTCAGGCAGAGCTCCGCAAGATCCCCCGGGACACGCGCGCACCGTGTCCTGGCCAAGCTCACAGCACTGGAAACCGACAACCGCTCGGCTTCAACACTGTCGCGGGACCCGACCGGTTGCCGCTCTCCCTTACCCCGGGCAACGCAGGTGGCGCGCCGAGGCTGCCCCCCTCTTGCCCTCCTTGCCACGCGGCGCAACGCCGTGCCCTCGCGGCAGGCTCCAGCACACGGTGTGGCCCGCGCGCAAGTGAGTCGAGTGGAATTCCGCCCGGCGGCCGGACCGGCGACTTGCGGCTGCCAGAATGGCCGGGTCAGTCATTCGGCGTGCGGAGGCGGGCGCGCAACGCGCACGGGACGTACGCCTCCGACGAGTGGGAAGTCAGCCTATGCCCGCCCAGCGCAGCTCCGCCGAGCGCCCGCTTTCCGTCCATCAGCTCAAGGTCCAGCTGGAGGGGACGAAACCGCCGGTGTGGCGGCGGCTCGTGGTGCCCTCAGACGTCGCGCTGGGCTCGCTGCACGACGTGATCCAGATGGCGTTCGGCTGGCAGGACACGCACCTGCACGCCTTCGAGGACCGCTCGGGCGGGCGGTACGCCCCGCCGGGTGACTTCGGCCTCCCGGCCTTTGACGAGAAGAAGGCCGTCCTCGCGGACGTCCTTCCGCGTACTGGTGACCGCATGAACTACACCTACGACTTCGGCGACGACTGGCTGCACCTGATCACGGTGGAGGCGGTACGCCCCGCCCAGGACGGCGAGGGGGAGTTCGCGGTGTGCACGGGCGGGCGGCGGACCATGCCCGCCGCCGAGGACCTTGGCGGCGTGTGGGGGCTGGCCGAGCTGCTCGAGCGGTACGAGGACGGGGAGCGCCCGCGTTCCACGGTCGTCCGGCACGGCGGTGAGGAGTGGGTGGAGTACGACAGCCTCCTTGACGAGGTGCTGGCCGGCCTGTGCGAGGAGGGCTTCGACCCGGCCGCCTTCGACCTCGCCGAGGTCAACCGGGCGCTCACGGAGGTTCGGCTGCGACGGGCGACCAGCGGGCGGGGGAAGAAGCGCGGCAAGCGGAGCGGGCGGCAGGTGCCGGCAGGGATGTACCGCTGCGAGTGCGGCGATCTGCACCCGCTGCCCGGTGATGCGGCCCCGCTCGCCGACGCCGACGGGCACGTTGAGGAGGAGTCGCTGTCCGGCCTCCTCGACTCCGCGGACATCCGGCTGCCCGCGGTGCGGCTGCCCGGCGAGGCGGAGCTGGCCCGCGCGGTGCGCGAGGTGCCCGCCTTCATGGCCGCGGTGCAGCTCGGGCACTGGTGCGGTGGAGAAAGAAAGGCCCGAAGGGCTTCCTCAGAAGGGCGGTGGCGGGAGACGGGCGGGCGCGAGCTGACCCCGAAGGGGCTGCTGCGGCCGAAACTCGCCCGGCAGGCCGTGGAGGAGGCCGAGCTGTGGCGCATCGACCCCGAGGAGTGGGGCGATCCCAAGGAACGGGCCGCGCGGCTGGCGACGATCCGCAGCGCAGGCGACATGGAGCTGGTGGACCTGCCCTGGGAATGGGCACTGAACTGCGGCTTCGTCGAGGTGGAGGGCAACCGCGCGTACGCCGGAGACGAGCTGCCGGACGAGGACGAAGACGCGGCACTGCTGGCCGCCTGGCAGCGTGCGGTGGCAGGCGCGGCGGTCGAGCTCTCCCTCTCATTCCCGATGCTGGGCGGGGCGCTGGGCGAACTGTCGCCGCTGCGGGCGCTGACCGATGAGGCGCCGCCGCTGGTGTTCCTGATGCTGCTCGCGGCGTACGGGTTGCCGGACGGGGAGTGGCTGGATGCCGCCGACTACCTGACGGGCGGTCTCGAGGAGCTGCCCGAGGGCCCGGCCCGGCAGCTGGTGTCGACGCTCCTCGCCGAGCAGTACGACGACACCGCCGGGACGCTGGAGCTGTTCGGTGCCGCTGAGCGCGATGGTGACTGGACTCCGGTGGACAGCGCCCGCACCACGCTGTTCGGCGGCGGGGGTGACCCGCTTCGGGCCGGCCGCTTCCGTCTCACCCCTCTGGGCCGCTCCGGCCTGCGCGCGCTGCTGGTGCAGGTGGGTGTCCCGGCGCCGGTGGTCGGCTCGCTCGCCCGGGCGGACGCCCGCGAGTTGCTGGCCGCACTCCCCTCCTACCCCTCCGAGGCGGATGCGGCGGCGGAAGTGGCGGACTGGCTGGCAGAGCGCTTCGCAGCGGACGCGGCCGTGCAGGTGGTGGACGCCTGCGACGGCACGGAGGCCGCCGATGCGCTGCGCCGCCTTGAGGCCCCGCCGGTGCTGGCGACCGTGCTGGCGGCGGACGAGAGCGGGCGAGCGAAGGCGGTCCTGCGCAAGGCGGCCGTCTCGCAGGTCACCGGCTGTTCGCACGCTGCGGCCTCGATGCTGCGCCGGATCGGGGAGCCCGCCGAGGGTGAGGCGGCGTGGGGTTTGGAGTGGATGCTGGTGGACGGCGCGCTACCGTTCGCCCGTCGCGGCGAACAGGCGTTGCGCGAGAGGCTGTTGACTGGCCCCGATGAGGGGTTGCGCCCGCTCGACCAGGTGGCCGAGCGGGCCGACGACCTGTGGCGCGCGGGCCACCCTCACGCCGGCGAGGTGCTCGGTGCGCTGGCCGACGCCCTCAGGCCAGTCGACAAGGCCCTGGCCAAGCGGCTGCGGAAGGCCGCGTTCAAGGCGGAGAGCGCCACATGAGCCTGCTCGTGAAGGAAATCAACGCTGAAGCCGGACCGCTCGCCGACCCTGCTGCCGCCGCCTGGGCGCGTGAATACCTCGCCGTCGGCGGCTGGGCCGCCGTGTTCGCCCCGGCCGAGCCGGCCCAGCCGGCCCGGCTGGGCCGCCTGGTGTTCTACCGGCCCACCGCCGACACCCGCCGCGTGCCCGCCCAGGCCACTGCTCCGGGGTCGGTGGTGCGGGTCAGGCTGCCCCTGGTCCTGCCACACGGCAGCGGGGTACGCACCCGCACCGTCGAGGGGTGGGCGCTCGCCCCAGCCCACGCGCTCGCCCTGCTGCTCGGCCTTCCCTCCTCCGGCGTCCATCCGTCGCTCGCCGCGTGGGCGGCCGTCGCCCGCCGCACCCTTCAGCTGCTCGGCGAGGGGCGCCTGTATCCGGCGCTGACCTCCGACACGTACACGACCTGGCGCTTCGGGCCACCTGGCGCGCGCGGCAAAAGGGACCTGGACGCGCTCGCCGCCGCCCTGCCCCCGTACGCCCACAACCTCCCCGCGTCGCAGACCGGCGACAAGACGCCGCATATCGCCGAACCTGTCAACCTGGTACGGGAGTTCTGCGACGCGCTCGCCGACACCCTGCCGCGCACCCCGGCCGCCGCCTGGGCCACGCCCGGCAACCCGTACGCCGACCGCGCGACCGCCCTGCACCCGGGCCTGGCCGAGTGGGCGGCCGAGGCCGCCGCAGAGCGGGCCGCGCAGGTGAGCGTGGAGCTGCGGGTGGAGCCCCCGGCCGGGCGGCGCCGCGCCTTCCAGGCGGTGCTGCAGTTGCGTACCACGGCCGACCCGTCCCTGGTGCTGGACGCCGCCGAGCTGTGGGCCGACCCGCACCGTGCACAGCGCCTGCTCGGTCAGCACGCCGAGGCCGAGACGCTGCTCGCGCTGCGCCGCGCGGCCCGCGCCTGGCAGCCGCTGACCCGCCTGCTCGCCGAGGCCACCCCCAGCACGCTCCGCCTCGACGACGAAGAGGCCATGGACCTGCTGGGCGACGCCACTGACGCGCTAGGTACGACGGGCGTGCGCGTGCACTGGCCGCGTGAGCTGGTCAAGGCCCTTGAGACGCGGGCGGAGATCGGGGCGGCCACCGCGCCCGGCGCGACCGTGGACACTCTGCTGGGCCGCGATGCCCTGCTCGACTTCTCCTGGCATGTCGCACTCGGCGGCGACAAGCTCACCGAAGCCGAACTCGACCTGCTCGCCGAGGCCCGCCGCCCGCTGGTCAAGCTGCGCGACCAGTGGGTCGTTGCCGACCCCAAGCTCGTGGCCCGCCTCAAGCGGCGGCGCAGCCGCGAACTCGCCCCGCTGGACGCGCTCCAAGCGGCGCTGACCGGGGAGGTGGAGTGGGACGGCGAGCGCGTCGCGGTCGAGGCGGCCGGCGCCTTCGGTGAGCTGGTCGCCCGGCTGCGCGACCCCGAGGGCCGTACGCCCGTCCGGACACCGGAGGGCCTGACCGCCACCCTGCGCGGCTACCAGCAACGGGGCATGGCCTGGCTGGCGGACATGACCCGCCTCACCCTCGGCGGGATCCTCGCCGACGACATGGGCCTCGGCAAGACGATCACCCTGCTCGCCCTCCACCTGCACCGCCAGGAACAGCCCGACACCGCCGGCCCGACCCTCGTGGTCTGCCCGGCTTCCCTCCTCGGCAACTGGCAGCGCGAGGCCGCCCGCTTCACGCCCGCCGTCCCGGTGCGCCGCTACCACGGCGGCGAGCGCACCCTCGACCACCTCGCCGGTGACGAACTCGTCCTGGTCACCTACGGGGTGCTGCGCCGCGACCGGGAGCGGCTCGCCGCCGTCAAGTGGTCGCTCGTCGCCGCCGACGAGGCCCAGCACGTCAAGAACCCGTACGCCACCACCGCCCGCGAGCTGCGCGCCCTGCCTGCCCGCGCCCGCGTCGCGCTCACCGGCACCCCGGTGGAGAACAATCTCTCCGAGCTGTGGGCGCTGCTCGACTGGACCACACCCGGCTTGCTCGGTCCGCTGTCTGCCTTCCGCGACCGCTTCGCGAAGGCCATCGAGCGCGGCGCGCTCGGCACAGACGGCGACGAGGAAACCGCCGATCAGGCCCGGCAGGCCGCCGAGCACCTCACCCGGCTCACCCGCCCGTTCCTGCTGCGCCGCCGCAAGTCCGACCCCGGTATCGCTCCCGAGCTCCCGGCCAAGACCGAGACCGACCACCCCGTCGCCCTCACCCGCGAGCAAGCCGCGCTGTACGAGGCGCAGGTCCGCGAGACCATGGCCCGTATCGAGAAGGCGGACGGCATTGCCCGGCGCGGCCTGGTCCTCAAACTCCTCACCGCGCTCAAGCAGATCTGCAACCACCCCGCCCACTACCTGCGCGAGAATGGCCCGTTGCCCGGCCGCTCCGGCAAGCTGGAACTCCTCGACGAACTCCTCGACACGGTGGTCGCCGAGAACGAGGGCGCCCTGGTCTTTACTCAGTACACGCAGATGGGCCGGCTTCTGGAGCGGCACTTCGCCGACCGCGGCGTCCGCGCCCGCTACCTCCACGGTGCCACCCCAGTGCCGCACCGCGAGAAGATGGTCGCCGCCTTCCAGCAGGGCGAGTTCCCCGTCTTCCTGCTCTCCCTGAAGGCCGCCGGCACCGGTCTCAACCTCACCCGTGCCACCCATGTGATCCACTACGACCGGTGGTGGAACCCGGCCGTCGAGGACCAGGCCACCGACCGCGCTTACCGCATCGGCCAGGACCGTCCCGTCCAGGTCCACCGGCTCACCACGCAGGGCACCGTCGAGGACAAGGTCGCCCGCCTGCTCGGCGCCAAGCGCGCCCTCGCTGACCAGGTCATCGCCTCCGGCGAGGCCGCTCTGACCGAACTCTCCGACGCCGACCTCGCCGAACTCGTCACGCTTTCCAAGGAGTTCGAGGCATGACACGCGCCCGCAAGGCCCCCCGCACCGGCACGCGCGCCTTCGCCGCCACCTGGTGGGGCCAGGCCTGGGTGGACGCCCTGGAGGCCTCCACCCTCGACACCGGCCGCCTCTCCCGCGGCCGCACCTACGCCCGCAAGGGCATGGTCGGCCCGGTCACCGCCGCCCCCGGCGTGCTGCGCGCCGAGGTCGAGGGCAGCAACCCATGGCCGTACGACGCCGCGGTGCACCTGCGTGTCCTCACCGACGCGCAGTGGGACACCCTCCTCGACGCCATCGCCGCCCAGGCCGGTCGCACCGCCGCCCTTCTCGCCGGCGAGATGCCCGCCGACCTCGTCGACGACGCCCGCACCGCCGGCGTCCCCCTGCTGCCCGAGCCGAGCGAACTCGACCCGGAGTGCTCCTGCCCCGACTGGGGCTACCCCTGCAAACACGCCGCCGCCCTGTGCTACGCCACCGCCGTCCACCTCGACGACGACCCCTTCTGGCTCTTCACCCTCCGCGGCCGCACCAAGGACGCCGTCCTTATCGCGCTGCGCACCCGCCGCCAAACCCTCACCAACGCCGCGTCCACGACCGGCGACGCACCCCGCGGCGAGGGTGTGCCTGCCCGCGACGCGTTCGCCTCCTGGAACGGCGCCTTCACTCCGCCCGACCCTGAGACGGCCGATACTGCGCCCGGCGAACCGGACACAGCCCCTACCCCGCTCACCACCGCGCCCCCGCCCGGCACCCCCTTCACCCTCGACGACCTCGAAGCGCTCACGCGCGACACCGCCCAGCGTGCCCGCCGCCTCGCTGCCGGGCACACCGCCTTGCTCACCTGCACCCCCGTCGAGGACGCCGTACGCCTCGCCGCGACAGGCGTCAGCGAGGACTGGTTCCACCACCTCGTACGCGCCAGCGGCCTGCCCCCGCTCGACTTCGCCCGCCTGGTCCGCGCCCTGCGCCACGGCGGACCCGCCGGCGTCGCCGTCGCCCGTGCGCCCCTCGCCCCCGACTCCGCCGCCATGGCCGCCGCCCGCACAGCCCTCGCCGACCCCGACACCACGGACACCGCCGGCCCCCTGCGGCTGCGCGCCTGGCGCAACCGCCTCACCGCCGACGATGAGGGCGTGCAGATCCGCCTCGGCCCCGACAACCGCTGGCATCCCTACACCCGCGAAAGCCGCGGCACCGCATGGTGGCCCTGCGCCCCCGCCACAGCCGACCCTGTCGCCGCTCTCGTCGCGGCGCGCACCGCTGCCGCGCGGCACTGAGCCGGATATGTGCCTCGGACCTGGCATCCGCTACGACCAGGTTGTCGCAGCACTGCGGTCGCAGCGGCGCAGCAGCGCGAGCGATCATCGTGCCACTCGGCGGCCCTGGGCTTGCCAGCTGGCTGACCAGCATGGATGACGTTTCCGGCACGCGCAGCGTCGGTCCGGGGCCCGTGGCTCCGCGCGTGGCACGGCCGCCGGCCGGCGGCGAGCTGTCAGACGATGTCGAGCACGTCGACGGTGGGGCGGCGGGGAGTGGGGTGGTCCTTGGGACCGTAGCCCAGGCGCCAGGGTTGTGCGTTGTGCAGGGACGGAGCCGCCGTGGCGTCCTCGATGAATGCGGTGACGGTGGACGCCTCCAGGGTTGGTGCGGTCACCGGAGCCTCACTTCCGCGTCGGGCAGGGCTTCCGTGTCGGTCGCCGGCGGAAGCACCGTCTTGTGCGCCGTGCCGTGCCGTGCCGCCCGCACGACCGATGAGACGTGGGTGCGCCGCGTGCTCCACTGCCGGCAGCCCGCTTGTGCAACGACGTGGGCCGAATGCCGCTGACAAGGGACCGATCGCCCCTCTCGCCGGGCCGCGGCAAGTGTGACGGTGGTGATGGGACCGCGAGTCGTGGGTTCCGCAGGGACTGCTGCTCGGGTCGGTCAGTCTGGCCGTGGCGGGCCGCTCGTCCGGTCCGGTGATCGTGATCCGCGGTGACCCGGCGGGACTCGAGCGCACTCGTGGGCGGATCGTCCTCGGTGCCGGGAAACCGGGGACGAGCGGCGCGGCGATGCGGTTCGCCTTCCGCGAGGCCGAGGCGCGCCACTGCGCCCTGGACGTCGTCCGTGCCTGGCGCCGCCCCGCGCACGAACCCGGCGAGCACCCCCTGCTCTCCGGGAGTCGCGATCTCTATTACGAGGAGCGGGCGTCCATCCTGATCGACGCCCTGTTGCAGGACAGCGCGCCGGAAAGCCCGGGCGTCCGGGTGAACCGATACCCGGTCGAGGGACTTGCCTGCAAGGTCCTCGTGAGCCGCTCGGCTGCCGCTGACCTCTTGATCATCGGTGTACGGCGGCGTCGCGGTCACGTCGGCCTTCAACTGGGCACGGCGGCACATGTGGTGCTCCACCATGCCCAATGCCCGGTGGCAGTCGTACCGGAGCTGCCGTGATCGGTCGTATCGGGTACGGATGCCGGCTTCGAGCCGAGCGCGGACCCTGTCTGCTGTGCGTCCCCACCGTCGTGTGCGGAGGAGTGACCGCGATGTATTACTGAAACCACCGGGGCATGAATGGATGGGGTTGGCTCTTCGGGTCGGTGGGCGCGATCCTGTTCTTGACGCTGCTCGTCCTCCTCGCTGTGTTCCTGGTCCGCACGATGAACCGCGGCTCCGGGCTCCTGCACGGCCCCACGGGGTCGTCGCCCGAGCAGGTGCTCGCTGAACGGTTCGCCCGAGGGAGATCGACGAGGAAGAGTACCGGCGCCGACTGGTGGTACTGCGAGACGAACGCCCTGGCCCCACGAAACGCGGACCGGCGCGGTGAGCGGAGCACATACCGGTGTGGTGGACCGGTCAAGGCAAGGTGTCATCAGGCCCGTCGGAGGAGGCGGTGCACTGTGATCACACGACTGCGGATGCCGTACCGGCATCTCACGCCGCCCGCCAAGTCCGGGCCGCCGCGGGAACCGCCGAAGCCGCCTGCGCAGCCGCCGCGTTCGGGCTGGCTGTGGTGGATCTTTCCATTGCTCTGGGTGGTCTTCCTGCTCGTCCTCATACTCGTCCGCATACCCTCGGGGACTCCAGCGGCTCACTTGTCCTACAGCACCTTCGTCTCCAAGGTCGGCGTGGGCCAGGTGCAGACCGTCGACATCAACGACAAGGGAGCGGTCACCGGCGTCCTGAAGAATGGTACGAAGTTCACCACCCAGATCCCCACGGCGTTGGGCACGGGGGCGCTGCAGCAGCAACTGCAGGCCGAGCATGTGCAGATCACTGCCTCCCAGAGCAAGAGCGGCAGTTCGTTCGGGTCGATCTTCGTCGACTTCTTGCCGATGCTGCTGATCATCGGGTTCTTGCTGTGGCTCGGGCGCCGCGCCTCACGTTCGGTGACTGGCGGCCTCAGTGCCATCGGTCGTTCACGGGCGAAGATCATCGAGGCGGAGCGGCCCACCACGAGGTTCGACGACGTGGCGGGATACGAGGGCGTCAAGCAGGAGATCAGCGAGGTCGTCGACTTCCTTCGCAACCCGTCGCGCTACGCGGCGGCCGGTGCCAAGGGCCCGCGCGGAGTGATCATGGTGGGGCCGCCCGGCACCGGTAAGACGCTCTTCGCCCGCGCCGTCGCAGGAGAAGCCGACGTGCCGTTCCTGTCGGTGACCGGGTCGGCCTTCGTCGAGATGTTCGTCGGCGTCGGCGCCTCGAGGGTGCGGGACCTGTTCGACGATGCCCGTAAGCGCGCGCCCTCCATCGTCTTCATCGACGAGATCGACGCTGTCGGCTCGCGCCGCGCCGGGAGCGGGAACATCGGCGGCAACGACGAGCGCGAGCAGACTCTCAACCAGTTGCTGGCCGAGATGGACGGTTTCGACCAGTCCACCGGCATCGTCGTCCTCGCCGCCACCAACCGGCCCGAGACCCTGGATCCCGCCCTGCTGCGTCCTGGGCGCTTCGATCGTCAGGTCACCGTCCCGCTGCCGAATCAGGCCGAGCGGGCTGCCATCCTCCGGGTACACGCCCGCGGCAAGACCCTCGCTGCCGACGTCGACCTCGACGTCGTTGCCCGGGCCACCCCGGGTTTCTCCGGTGCGGACCTCGCCAACCTGGTCAATGAGGCCGCCATCAACGCCGTCCGCGCCGACCGCGTCTTGATCGAGCCGCACGATCTGGATGCCGCCCGGGACCGCGTTCTGCTCGGCCGCCGTGAGGCGTCCAACGCACTGCTGCCCGAAGAGCGTCACGCGGTCGCCGTCCACGAATCGGGGCATGCCCTGGTCGCCGCGCTGTGCGAGCACGCCGACCCGGTCGCCAAGGTCACCGTCCTGCCGACTGGCATGACGCTGGGGGTCACCGAGCAGCTGCCCGAGGCAGAACGCCATCTGTACAGCGAGGGCTATCTGACCGACCTGCTCGCGGTCCGGCTCGGCGGCCGGGCGGCCGAGCTCGTCGTCTTCGGCGAGGGCTCGAGCGGAGCCGCCAATGACCTGGCCGGGGCCACTCAGATAGCCACCCGCATGGTGCGGGACTTCGGACTGTCGACGGCATTGGGCCCGGTCGGTTACGCCTCTGCCAGCCCCCGCTACCTGGGCGAGACCACGGAGGAACCCACCCGGCAGCCGTTCTCGGAACAGACCCAGCGAATCATCGACAAGGAAGCCGCACGCCTCCTGCGTGAGGCTGAGGAGCGGGCGACGGGTCTGCTGCGAGACCATCGCCAGGCCCTGGACCGGCTCGCCGATCTGCTCGTCGTCCGCGAGACCATCGACGGATCCGCGGTCCTCGAAGTGCTCCGGCAGGAAGAGCGTGACCGCGAGGAGGCAGACGGAGGCCTTTCGGGCCGTGCCTCCGAGGCTCTCCGGCGTGGGTCCCCAGGGATCCGTGTTCCGGTGGAACGACACCGGTCGGATGCCTGCCCGGCTGCGGACCGCGAGGAGTCCACAACTGGTGGGGACCACAGCCGGACGGGCTGACGCATCACGGCGCCGGGGAGAAGTAACTCTCCTCCTCCTGCGTGAAGTGGAGGCGGAGGATCGTGTGGAGGCTGTACAAGGAGGCTGTACAAGGAGGCGCGTAGGTCGTCGAGCTGTTGAGGCCGCAGTCCGCCTTGCTCGTCGGCGAGGCGTACGTGGGTGGCGATGCGCTGGGCCAGGCGCTCGAACGGTGCGGGGAGCGTCGTGGCGCAGCGGGTCCCGGAGCAGCAGGGCACCGACGAGCGCGTCCTCCGCGGTGAGCCAGACGGTGGTGGCCCCATCCAGCACTGCCCGGTTGTCGGGGACGGTCGGGCCCCAATAGCTCCTATGGCGGGGGTGGAGCCTTCCGACCGGCATGCCCGCCGCTTCGGGACGCACCGAGGCGTTCCGGGAAGAACCGGCTCTCGATCTCTCCGCGCACCCGTGATGTCAGCTCCTCCAGTGCTCGGGATCTGACCGGGTGCACAGGGTCGGGATCGTCGATCGTGCGGGCCGAGGCGGGAAGGGCGGCGATGTCGTGGGCGAGGCGTGCCCGTGCGTACTCCCACCGGTCAGGAGGCGCCGTCCGCCGACCCTCCGACATGACGGTGCGCAGCAGCGGCTGGGTCCCGCCCGGCGGGTCCTCGTCCCACAGGCCGATCACATCCGGCTGCCCGGGGCGGCGGAAGACCTGCTTGCGGCCCGGGGCTGTCACCTTCGCCGACGACAGCTTCATGACCGGGCGGCCGTCGTACTCCACGAGCTTGTACGCGGCGTCCAGGTACGGGGCGTCCGCGGCCACGCCCACCTTCGTGCCCACTGCGTACACGTCGATCGGGGCCCGGCTGCGCACCAGCTCCGCGACGGCGTACTCGTCCAGTCCGCCGCTGGCGACGATGCGCACCTCGGGAAGCCCCGCGGCGTCGAGCGTGGCGCGCGCCCGCCGCGCCAACTCTCCGAGGTCGCCGCTGTCGAGACGGATCGCGCAGCCTGGTCCCCGCCGGATCTCCGTCAGCACCCGTGCCGCGGTCCTGACCCCCTCGTCGGTGTCGTAGGTGTCGACGAGGAACGTGACCGGGCCGGGGTGGGCGCGTGCGAAGGCGCGGAATGCCTCTTCCTCACTGGAGAACGCCTCCACGTAGGAGTGGGCCATCGTGCCCGAGGCAGGGATGCCCAGAGCACCGGCCGCGGCCACGTTGCTGGTGGCGGAGAAACCCACCAGTGCGCCCAGCCGCGCTGCCTGGATGCCTGCCCAGGGGCCGTGGGTGCGGCGCAGGGAGAAGTCGACGACGGGCCGTCCGGCCGCCGCCAGGACGCAGCGGGCCGCCTTGGACGCCACCGCCGTCTGATGGCACAGCTGGTTGAGCAGGTAGGTCTCGACGAGCTGGGCCTGAGGGAGCGGTGCCGTTGCTTCGAGCAACGGCTCTCCGGCGAACACGACGTGTCCCTCCGGGATGGCGCGCACCTCGCCGTCGAAGCCCAGACCCAGCAGCAGCTCGAGGTCCTCGGGCGGCCGGTGGAGGGCTGCCGCGAACGCCTCCACGTCACCCGGTTCGACGCGGTAGCGAGACAGAAAGTCCAGGGCCGGTTCCAGGCCCGCGGCGACCAGGAAGCCCCTGCCGGGCGGCAGGTCCCGGACGAAGAGGCTGAAGGTGGCCGGCGCTCGCATGTCCTCTCGCAGGTAGGACATGGCCATGGTCACTTCGTACAGATCGGTGGTGGTGACATCGGACATCGTGAACGCCACTGAGTGGGCTGTGGAGGAGCCGTTACTGGGGGCATCCTTCGTCTCGTCACCAGTTTCGGCGAATGGTCGCGCGAAAGCATGGGCCGACCGGCCCTGCAAGTTCCAGTCTCGTGCTAGCCGAACAGCCCATATCGGAGATCCCTATAGTCCCCTTTCGTTTTTCGTTCCCTTCTTCGTAACTCGGGTATGCGGCTCGCCATGGCACGCGCCGGACGCCGTTCCGTCTACTCCTGCGTG
>NZ_JAYWVC010000115.1:0-26935 GCF_036281785.1 Streptomyces chiangmaiensis
GCAGCGGTAGAGCTGGCCGTGGGCGGGGTCGGCGAAGTCGCCGGGGCGCAGCCAGCCGACGACTTCGTCCATCGCCTTCGGCTGCTCGACCAGGACCGCCAGCAGGAACTGCTCGTCCTCGGCGACCTGGTCCGCTCGTACCGGCGGCGGCGCGACGGGAGCTGTGGGGGGCGGTGTCGCCGGGGCGACCGGGCGCGGTTCGGACCCCCAGCGGAGCGCGAGGTCTTCGAGCACCCTGGCCAGGACGTCCGCCTGGTGCAGCGCTCCTTCCACCTCACCTTGGAGGGCGTCGGCGTGGGCTGCCTGGTGGAGACGGATCGCGTGCGCGGTCACCCTGCGGTGGAACGCTCCCTCCAGCACCATCCGGCCGTAGACCGGGGCGTGCTCGGGTCGCGGGCAGGCCGAAATCAGGATGTGGGGATACACGGCGGTCAGCCCTCGGACATGGTTGCTGGCCTCGGCGACGGCGTCCGTCACCCAGGACAGTGGCACGCGTTCTCCGGTCGCCACGGCGGGATGGCTCTCGGTCCGGAGCTTGCGCAAGGCGGCGAACAGCGCCTGGTGGATGGGCCGGTAGAAGTGATCGGGCGCGAGCCAGTCCAGGTGCGCGAGCTGGCCGGGGTCGAGCAGCACCGAGCCGAGCACCGCCTGCTCGGCACTCAGCAGCGGGTTCATCGCTGTCGCCCGGGGCGGGGAGTCGGCGGGTCGTCCTGCTGCGAGCGGAGATCGGCGACGGCTTGGTCGGCGGCGGTCATCGCGTCGGCGAAGCGGTCCAGCTCGCCGGTGAACGTCGGATCGGTGGCGAGGATCGATCCGGAACCGGTGACCAGCCACCACTGGCCACCGCGTCGGACGACCGGTGACCGGGCGAGGCGTTGGGAACGCGCCAGAGGAGGGGACGGAGTGCGGGAGGACACGAGGGGACTCCTGAGCAGGTAAAGGGGAGGGCAGGCCGTGAGGTCGACGTCGGCCTGGACGGGGGTGCCGGAGCGGCAGGACCAGGGCGAGCAGCCGTCCGGATCGCCGTTCTCCAGTTCGGCGTCCCGCGAGCGCGTCGAAGATGTCGCCCTGACGTCCGGACCACTCGTGGGCGCTGACCCGGCCGATCGGTGCCTGGTCCAGAGGCCGGCGACTGCGGTGCAGATACGCCTGGCCGAGCAGCGGCGTGCCCTCCGTCAGCGGCGACGGCCGCCGTCGAAAGCCGTCTGCGCGGACGCCGGGAGGGACGACGTGGTGGCGGGTGCAGTGTGGGGCGGTGGGGTGTCGTGGTGCGTGTGGTGGCGGCTCGGACTCGTGGGGAGGTGTCGTCGGTGTGCTGGATGGCGTTGGCGGTGTCGGTGAAGCGGCGCCAGGCGTAGTCGGAGCGGTCCAGGCCGGGGCCCGGGCGACGAGGGCTTCGGCGAGGGCGGCGACGTCGTTCTCGGGTGCGGTGCCGCGTGCGAGGAGGGGGCCGGCGGGGGACCACAGGTCGATGCGTCATTCGTCGCCGAGCCGGACGGCGGTGACGAAGCCGTCGTCGGGTGCCGGCTGGTAGGTCCACATACGGGCGTGGACTGTCCAGCCGGGTCCGGCGAAGGCGGGTGGGGCGGGCTCGGGCAGCGGTTCGGGTGTGCCGACCTCGAACAGGTCGAGCAGCGGTCCGTCGTTGAGAGCCGCGTCCATGAGCCGCAGCGCGTCGTCCGTGGAGACGTCCTGGCGTCCCTTGAGCGCGGCGAGGACGGTGCGCAGAGTGCTGAGGTGTTCCCGGGCGTCGCCGGGGTCGAGCCGGTCCTCGGCGGGCCCGTCCTGGCGTAGCCAGTGCCGCACCGACGCCGCCTGGGACCGCAGCGATTCGATGTCCCTGGCGGAGAGCCGTTCCGGTAGGTGTTCGACGCAGTGGACCAACTGCCAGTAGGGCTTGAGGTGTTCGTTGACGACGTGGCGGGCGATGCGGTCGATCTGGGGGCGGAAGCCGGCCACGGCCCCGGCGCGGACCTGGTCGTCGTGGTGGCGTAGATCGGTGAGCAGGCGCATGTAGGCGTCGCGGGTGTCGATCCGGTCGCGGACGGCGGACTCGTAGGCCCGGTTGAGGAGTTCCAGATCCGACAGTTCCTGCGCTCCGGACTCGGGGTGGTGGGCTGCTTCGCGCCGGAGGGCGGCGACGCGGTCGGCGGCGGGGACGTTCCAGACCCCGCTCATGCCGCACGCCCGAAGCCGGAGTTGTTCGCCTTCGCGAGTGCGCGGTCGGTGATGGTGGCCGTGGCGGCGGCGGAGGCAGGTGCGATGGTCTTCGCCGACGGCTCCTTGTACCAGGGCTTGAGGTCGAGCAGCGCGATGCGTAGGCCGGTGGCCAGGAGGAGTGCCTTGCCCTTGGGCAGTGCACGGATCGCGTCGGGGGCGAGGATCCGCTCGGTGCGCATGGACACGGACGTCGACTTGCCGCTGTCGGAGCGGGAGACGGAGACGGTCCGTACCTCGTGCTCCCCGATCGCGCGGCTCAGCTTGTCGGCGAAGTCGATGTCGTCGATGCCGGAGCCGACAATCTTGACCGTGGCGGCGCTCCAAAGCGCGTCCATGCCGGCCTCGCCCCAGCACCGCTGGCCCTGCCGGTAGGACTGCAGGATCGTCATCGGGATCACGCCCCGTGAGCCCAGGTGGCTGTACAGGTCGGGGAGATCGGAGATCTTGCACACGTTGGCGGCCTCGTCGAGGACGCACAGGGCGGGCGGGTCGAGCCGCCCGCCGGAGCGCTCGGCGACGACCACGGCCGCGCGCATCACCGCGTCGGCCGCCGCCGCGATGATCGCCGAAGCCGAGCCGCCGCCGTCCTTGCTGAGCAGGTACAACGTGTCGCGGGAGGTGGCGAACGCCGAGGGCTTGAACTCGGGAAGGTGCTTGTTGGGGGTGACCCAGGCGGCGACGTCCGGGTCGAGCAGGCAGCTCGCGTACTGCCGCGCGGTCTCATAGATGCCGTCCCGCGTTTCTGTGGCCCCGCTGACGGTTCCCTGGAGCTGGGCGGCGACCGCCTCGTGGCCGGCATCGGTGAGCAGGTCCACCGGAGTGCGGTCAGCGGGGGAGGCGAGCCAGGCCAGGACATCGGTGATCGGGCGCCGGTGGCTGGCGGCGGCCAGGAACAGCGCGCCCAGCGTGTTGCTCGCGGCGGTGGACCAGAAGTCGGCACCGCTGGACTCGTCCACGCTGGCGGCGACGAAGTGTCCGGCCAAACGTTTCGCCCCGGCCAGGTCGCGGGCGTCTGCCAGGATGTCCCACCACATCTCGCGCGGGTGGTGGGCGATCTGCTGCGGGTCGAGCGTCCAGATCGTGCCGACCTTGGCGCGGGCGTCCACTGTCGCGGTGAAGGCGTCGTTCGCCGCCTTGTTCGAGGTCAGCAGTACCGGGCCGGGAGCGGCGAGGATCGCGGGGATCGCCAGCCCGGACGTCTTGCCGGAGCGCGGGGCCATGATCGCGACGATCACGTCCTCCCAGGAGGCGCGGACCTCGGCCCGGCCCGGGGAGTGCGTGCCGACGAGGATCCCGCGGTCCGCGGGAGCGACCTCCTTCGGTTTGAGACCGGACAGGCTCGGCCGCAGGCTCTTCGCCTTGGCGGCGATCTCCCTGTTCATCAGAGGGGCGAGATCCTGCTTGCGGACAAGGCCGTTCTTCGCACCGCCGCGCAGCCGCATCCACACAACCAGGCCGGTGATGGTGAGGCAGACGGAGAGCAGCCCGGGGACGAGCCGCGCGCCGACCAGCAGAGCGGTGGGGCTCAGGTGCGGCCACAGCGCGTCGGGGTGCAGCAGCGCGTTGGTGGCCTCGAACGGCGCCCAGGGGCCGCTGCCGACGAGAGCGTTGGTGAGGTTGCCGGTCAGCCAGGCGAGGGAGCCGAAGGCGATGCCGACGCCGAGGACGCCGAACAGGAGGTAGAGAAGCGCGTCGGAGCCGGTGGTGGCCGAGGGCGCGCTGGAACGCGGGGCGGGCATGGCGGGTCCAAGGAGGGAGAGCGGACAAGGCGAGGCGGGGCGCGCGGCGCTCTTCTGCTGGTCATCGGGGCAGCTCCTGTCGGGGCAGGGGACGGCAGTTGGAGGTCAAGCCGAGGTCATTGGGTGCGTGGCGACCGGGGCGGTAGGGCGCTGGTGGGTGGTTCGGATGCCGCGCCGGCGGAGGACACGGTCCGATGGATGGCGGCGTGCGGGGATGAGGCGCGGGCGGCTCGCTGCCAGCCCGCTTCCGGGCTCTGGGCGGCGGACGGTTGGGTATCCGCGACCGCGTCGTCGCCGAGGACGTCGCTGAGCAGTTCCCTGGTCCGCAGGGCAGGCACCTCGTCGCGGTACCTGGGGTCGCTGAGTTCCGCAGGGCACGCGGCGATCATGTCCTCGGCGACCTCCAGCTCCTCTTGGACGTCCCGCAGCATGCGGGTGGCGGCGGCTGGCCGTGTCCACGTCTCGAAGGTCGGGTTGTGGTGCGGACCAGTCGGCCGTCGTGTTGAGGGACTCCACGACGCGCTGGTGAACGCCGTCACCGGGAGCGGTCAGCTCGCTCAGTGCGGCGACGACCTCGCGCGTGTGCGCCGCCGACCGGATGGACTGGGTCAGGTGGCCGAGTCGGTCGCCGAGGCTGAGCCCCTGATTGCCAGGGGGCGGCAGGCTGGGGTCGAGGAGGCTGGGATCGCACGAGACGTTGAAGCCCTCGGCCTGAAGCATGTCGAAGGCCCGGGTCACCATCTGTCGCTGCTCGACCGGGTCGGTCATGGCGGAGGGCAGCCGGTGGAAGCGCTCTCGGAACAGCACGACGGGGACGAAGCCCGCACGGTGGAGCACCGCGTCGGCGCTGCTCTCCTGGGCAGGTCGCCGCGGTTCCGGCCGGGGCGGCAGGCCGAGCTGGTCCAGGCGAGTGTCGATGGCGGCGAGCAGGCGGGGGATGCTGCCGCCATGTCGGGCGTGGGGACCGTCGGGCTCCGAGTCGTAGATCACTTCGTGGAGAGTGGAGTCGTCGGGATGCCCGCGCGTCACCAACCAGCTCCCCGGATACCCGGGTGGGTGGTCGGTGGGCGGTTCCTGGGGCGGAGCGATGATCAGGGCGCTGCCGTCGGGAAGTTCGGCGTGGACGATGTAGTCGCTGAGGCCGTACTCGACGGTGCAGGACAGTCCACGTTGCCGAAGCGGCATGGTCAGGTGGCCGTACGGGTGGTCATGCTCCGACGTGCCAGCGGCGGCTTCCTGGATGAAGGGTTCGCTGGCGCGCGCCGTGATGCGTGTGCCCTCGCGTTGGAGGGTGACCAGGGTCTGATCGGGGCGCATGTGGGCTTCTCCGTAGCTGGCCGTCCCCAGCGGTCGACGGCGGGAAGCCGCAGCCGGGCGGGGACTGTAGGGGTGGTGGCGTGCGTTGAGGATCCGGCGATCGGACGGTTTGGCCTCGCCGGAGGTCGGTGCCAGAGGCGTCAGCGCGAGCGGCGCACGGCAGGGGGGTCGGACGCCGCCGAGGCGGGCGGCGAAGCGGTAGAGGCACCGCGCTGGCCGGAGGCGGATCGGGCCAGGGCCGCCTGGACCCGCCCGGTGTGCGCGGACTGGTCGACACCGATCCGGTCGGTCAGGTGATCGGCAGCCCTGGCCAATGCCGCTCCGCTGTAGCTGAGTTCGTCGGCGTAGTGCCAGCCTTCGGAGTTGCGGATCTCGCGGGCTCGTTCCTCGTAGAGCTCCCGCGACCCGGGCATGGAGCCCTCCATGAGCGCGATGACCTGATCCCACTCGCGGCGGATCTCGCCCGCTCGCTCCAGTACGGAGTCGATCCCGCGCAGGCGCAGCAGGTCGGCGCTGATCGTGCCGTCAACGTAGTCGGCCGGTTGCGCGGCGGCCAGGACACTGGCGAGGACTTCGGGGCCGTGGGCCAGGAAGGCTCGACGTGCTTCCAGGCGGCGGCGTCCCGGGCCACCTTGCCGTCGGCGTACCCGGTTTCGTCGACGGGCCAGCCGTCCTCGTCGCAGTACGAGTCGGAGACCGCCTCCCACTGGTCCGAAGCCTGCCTGATGCCGTCAGCGGCGGAGGCCAGGGCCTGGACACGTACCCGCCATGCCGCCCGCTCGCCAGCATCTTGCGGCTGGCAGTCAGGGGTGGCAGAGGAGTCGGGAGAGGTAAGCATGGTCGTTACTCGTTTCTGTACGGGTGCGTCACCGCGAACGCGGCAGCGAGCGCATGACGGATGGTGGGACCGGAGCCGGAGCGTCGCTCTGCTGGCCGGGGGAAGTTCCCTGGGCCGACGCTGCTGGCGAGAGGCGGGCCGCTGCTGCCGCTTGGTGCGAGCGGGAGCGGATCTCGTGGTCGACGTTCTCCGCGACGAGATGCAGCTCCTCGCCGAGGTCGGTCAGCCGGGAGGCGATGGCGTCCAACTCGGACGCGCTGCTTCGGGCGCCGTGGGTGCGACACCACTGGGAGGCGGTTTCGAGTATCTGGTGCAGGCGGGCCACCGCGCCGAAGTCCTCCGTGACGGCCTCGTGGAGCAGGTCGGTGAATTCCTCGGTTCGGGCTGTGGCGAGGCGGTCGTTCCAGGCAGTGGCCGGTGCGCCGCTGTCCGGACTCGCGGCCGGGCCGATCGTTGGTTGGCGCTGGAGCGGGGCGGCGTCCTCGACAGCACCGAACTGGAGACCAGGGACGAGCCCGGACCGTGAACCCACGACCTCACGGGGGCTTACTGCCGCGCCCCCTTGCGCAGCGTAGGAATTGAGGGATCGTCAGTTGTGGTGAACTCGCGGGGGTCTGCATGCATCCGGGCGTCCGTGTCGAACAGCTCGCGCTCGGCCGGATGCAGGATGTGCTGGGTGATGAAGCTCCGACCTGCGACTTTCCACAGGCCCCGGCCCTTGGTCAGGGCGGACACGGCCTGGGTTTCGATACCGGTCAGGCCGAGCAGCGACGCGGCGGCGGCGAGCTGGTCGGGCTCCTGGCGGTAGATGATGCGGGTGGAGCAGTCGGCGAGGAGGCCCTCGGCCAGTACCCGGCCGCGTGAGCCGGCGTCGCCCGCGCTCAGCAGATCGCTGAGGCGGTGGATGACCATCAGGTTGGCGATGCCGAGCCCTCGGCTGAGCTTCCACTGGCTCTGCATGCGCTCCAGGAGGCCGACGTGCCTCATCACGCGCCATGCCTCGTCGTAGATCACCCAGCGTCGGCCGCCGTCCGGGTCGGCGAGCGCGGACTCCATCCAGGCGCTCGCGCAGGTCATCGCGAGGACCAGCGCGGTGTCGTCGCCCGAGCCGCCGAGGCGGGAGAGGTCGATGGACAGCATCGGGGTGGTCGGGTCGAAGGCCACGGTCGAGGGCGCGTCGAACATGCCGCTCAAGTCGCCGTGCACCAGACGGCGCAGGGCGTGCGCGAGGTCCTGCGCGGCGGGCCCCATGTGCCCGGCCTGGTCGCCGAGGGCCCGGTCGAGGCGCTCGGGCGAGCCGAGGGTGTGCGCGATCTCGCCGAGCAGGGGCACGGTGCCGCCTGCCTCGGCTTCGGTGACGACCAGGTCCAGCGCGAGATCGAGGGCCGTGTGTTCCATCGGCTGGAGATCGCGCTTCAGTACGGTGCGCGCGAGGCCGGCCAGGAGCAGGAGACGGCGCTTGCGGACCTCGGTCGACCAGTCGTCCTCGCTCACCGAGGCGGGCCGGGCCGGGGCATCCAGGGGGTTCAGCCTGCCCGGAAGCCCCGGGCCCAGCGCGATGCTGTAGCCGCCGAGAGCCTGCGCGACGGCCGTCCACTCGCCCTTGGGGTCGCAGGGCACGTAGACCCGGTAACCGTGGGCGATTGCCCGGGTAGCGATGGACTTGGCCAGCGCGGACTTGCCCATGCCGATGATCCCCGCCAGGACGGCGTTGGGGTTGGTGAAGCCTTCGATCCGGCCGCTGCTGTACAGCGAGAACGGGTCGTAGCAGAACGCGGCCTCCGCGTGGACGTCGCGGCCGATGAAGATGCCCTCCGCGCCCAGGCCGCCCTCTGCGAGGAAGGGATAGGCCCCGGACACGGTGGCGGTGGTCATCCGGTGGGCGGGCAGGCTGAGCTTGCCGCCGCGTGCCGAGGAGGAGCCGGGGCGACCGGACGGCGGATAGGTCGGCCGCAGCTCCGGGTCGAGGGCCTCCTTGTCGCGGCGCCTGGGCGTGGCTTCGGCGAGGCGGGCCTGGCGCCGGGCCTCGGCGAAACCGGCGCGGGCGGCGCGCTGATCGGCCCGCGATGCCTTGCGGGGGACGAACAGGTGGGAGGCGCTGGCGCGGGTGCGGGGCATGAACGGTTCTCCAGACGGGAGGCAGGGTCAGTGGCGGACGAGGCCGGTGAACGGGGCGTGGAGGTCGGCCGGGGTGGTGCGGCGACGGACCAGGTGCGCGGCGGCTTGGTGGCGCTGGCAGATGGTCAGCTCCGGTGCGCCTTCTGGCTGGCCGGCCTGGCACGCTTCGCGGTCGGGGACCTCGCCGGAGCCGGGTTGGGGGGCCGCGTGGTAGGCGGCGTGGACGTGGTCGGCGGCCTGCCAGATCCGGGTGCGGGCGGCGCTGAGCTGGTCGCCCTCGATCGGCACGAGCCGGCCTGTGCGGGCGGCATGGGCATCGAGCAGGCCGTGCAGCGAGACGAGGTGGGCGTGCAGGGCGTCCAGCTCGGCGCGGGTGGTGACGAGGGGACCGCCCGGAATGTTGAGCGCGCGGTGGAAGTCGAGCGCGGCGGTGGCGAAGGGCACGAAGTCCCGCGCGGTCGGGCTGGCGGTGCGGGACATGGGGGCGCTCTTTCGGAAGGGAGGAGGGCCGGCATCAGGCGGCGAGGGCGAGCGGCATGGCGGCGGCGGTGAACGCTTCGGCCTGCTGCCAGGTGAGCGGCCTGAGGTCGAGCTGGGCGCCGACCGCCGCGGTCTCCACGACCGCGCAGGCGGAACGAAGCTCCTCCTCGGAGTCGGCCGAGACGGTCAGCAGGCCGGTCAGGGCGACATCCGCGTGGCCCGCGATGAGCTGGCGCTCCCGGGACTTGATGTCCTGGTACTCGATGGAGTCCGCTTCGGAGTCGACCTGGCCGCGCCGCGCCCGCTCGGCGGCGTCCGCGATCACGCTGGCCTTCTTACGCTGGACATCACGCAGGGCGGCGTCCAGCCCCTTCGGCTCGTACGACAGCGACAGGGTCCGCCGCACCCCGGCGGTGAACAGCAGCTGGTGCAGGAAGCCAGCCGACGTCTCTGTGCGGGGCCAGTTCTCCACCCAGTACGTGCAGTGGACGGCGGAGTCGGTCGCGATGTGGTCCGACTTCTCGACGACCACGACCGGGCCCGCGGCGGCGGCGTCGGCCTCGGGGCGCCCGGAGGAGGACCAACGGTCCAGTGCGGCAAGTGCCTTGGGGTCGTATGCCGTTCGTACGACTGCCGCGATCTCGCGGGCGGTGAGCCAGCCGGTGGGGTTGAGCCCGGCGGTGCGCGCGGCCTGGTCGAAGGTCGAGGTCAACTGCGCCAGGACGCTGAAGGATCCGGTCAGACCGCCTCCGGCCTGGTTGATCAGGCGTCGCGCGGCCTTGGCGTCCAGCGAGACCGCGACGTACGCCTCGTGCGGAGCCGCAGCCGGGCCCGCGCTCTGGATTAGCTCGCCGTAGATTGCGCCGGCCACCGGGGCGTCGGGCCGGCCGTGCTCTTCCCAGTACCGGCGAAGGGCGTCGCCGGAGTCCGGCACGGTGCGCTCGATCACCTGGATCCGGGCGACCTGGCCGGTGCGGGCCAGTGCGGCCAGCGCACGGCCCCAGCCGTTGACGTTGGCGTTCTGGGTTCCCGGGTCGAGCAGCGCGTAGGCGCGGGAGGACACCTTGGCGACGGCGGTCAGCGTGCCGGTGTGGGGGTTGTGGACGGCGCCGTACCGGCGGTCGGGTGCGGTGACCACGCGCAGGCTGGCGGCGGTCCCGGGCAGGTGGAGGAGTCCTTCGTGGACCGGGCGGTGCGAGGGTCGGACGAGCCAGATCAACTGGCCCCGCATCCGGCGGAGCACGTACCGGGTGACGATCGGAGCCCAGTCGGCCAGGGCCCGGCCTCGGTAGCGGACGAAGACGAGCAGGGCGATGGCAGCCCACAGCGGGATGAGTTCGAGAGCGCCGACCACGCCACGGGCGAGGATCACCGCGAGCAGGAGCAGACCGGTGAGGCTCATGACGATCAATTGCGGGGCCGTGAGGCCGAGCAGGATGCCGCGCCTGCTGCGGTGCGGGAACTTCACTGTGGCCGGGGTGACTTCGGCCTGGGGGTTGTCAGACATGGCGGTTCCAGACAGTGGGAGCAGGAGGGAAGAGGCGGAAGACGCGGCGCTCTTCTGGAGGTCATCGCAGGACTCCGTCTCGGCCGGTCGGGGGAAGGGGCGGACTGGAGGGATGCAGCCCGCCCCCTGGGTGGTGGTGGGTCAGGACCCGGACGGCGGCTGGTGGGGGTAGACCCAGCTCGTTGGAGTCGGGGAGCCTGTTGCCGAAGGACAGGTGGAGGACGGCGGCGGTGCTGCGGGACCAGCGGGCGACGCGGCACCTGCGCGGGTCAGGCTGCTGCCGGGAATCGACGCGCCAGCGGGCTGGGCGGCGGGATGAGCGCTCCCCTCCGAGTTTCCTGCTTCGGTGTCGGCAGGCCGTGTGATCAGTGCGGGGATGCCGGGGCGCTGGATCAGGGCGCGGCCCTTGTCGCCGGAGGCGTTCGGGTCCTCGCCGTACCGGAAGCGGGTCTGCGGCTTCGGAGGTCCGGCGTCGATGCCCTCCTTGCTGAGGCTGCCGCCGGTGGGGTTGATGCCGGAGGCGACACCGTCGCTTCCCGCGCCGGGGACCTTGCTCGGCCCCTGCGGAGCGGGAGTGCCGGTGCCGGCCTGCATCGCGAGGCTGCCCGCGGTCTTCGCGGCGCCTGCGGCGACCGCCATGCCGGCCACGCCGGTACGGTGCAGGTCGTCGTGTCCGCCGCCGTCGCCGGCCCAGTGGACGAACTTGTAGGTGGCGTACGGGCAGAGCAGGACCAGGACCATCACCACGATGCCGGCCATCGCGTCGGACAGGGCGGCCATTCCGTCCTTGGCGTCGGACTTGCCCATGGCCGAGACGCCGATCAGGAAGACCACGGTCATCAGCAGTTTCGACACGACCAGGGTGGCGGTGGCTTCGATCCAGCCGCGCCGCCAGCGTTTGGCGACCTCCCACCCGCCGCCGGATCCGGCGAAGACCGCGAGGGCGACCATGATCAGGACGCCGACCTTGCGGGCGACCATCACGCCCCAGTACAGGAACGCGCCGATCGCGCAGCCGAGGGCGACCAGGGCTGGGACGCCCCAGCCGAGGCCGTACATCGCCCCCAACTCGTTGACCTTGACGACGCGTCGGATCGCGTCGTCCACTGAGCTGTTGGCTGCTTGGAACAGCCCGTCGGACAGGGCGTCGACCACCGTGATGGCCACGGAGGTGAAGGCGACGGCGCAGAAGGAGAAGAGGACGCCGGTCATCGTGCCGATCGCGGCTTGAGCGAGGGCGCGTTCGTCCCGTCGCCAGGCCGCGAGCATCAACTGGATGCAGAACGTGCCGACGGTCAAGGCGAGACCGATGGGCAACAACAGCTCGTAGTTGTCCCGGAACCAGCCGGCGTTGAGATCGATGGCGGTGGTCTCGTTGACGGCCTTGGCGGCGAGGTCAGCAGCGCTGGCGGCCAGCTCACCCGCTGACTTCGCGATCCACGCCCCGATGCCGTCGGTGACGGTCCCGGCGGGGTTGGTGGCGAAGTCGACGGCGCCGCAGACCTTGTCCATCAGCGGAAAGTCGCAGACTCCCATGGCGATACCTCCTTTCTCGGGTGGGGGTCAGGGAGCGACAGCCGACAGGACACCGGCCAGGGCGCAGGGACGGGAGGGGCGGCACTGGACCGCGAGGGTGGTGACGCGGTTCTCGGCGCCGCCGTGCGGCGAGCCGTTCCAGGCGATCGACTGTTTGCCGGAGACCGTCACGGCGTAGATGTACGCGGTGGTGATCGCCCCGGGGTCCGCCTGGAGGGCCTGGGTGAACGAGTCCGGGAAGTGCGCCTCGTTCACGGTGGCGGTGGCGAACTGGCCGTTGGCGGCGATCTCCTTCCACAGCACCCGCGAGGGGACGAGCGCGTCGACCGAGGCGGTGTCGGCGTACTTGGGCTCGCTGGTCAGCCACTTGTGCAGGGCGGTCAGCAGCTCGTGCTGGGAGTAGGCGCGGGTGTCGTAGGACCACAGCGCTGCGGCTGCCGACTTACCGAACTTGATCGGATCGTGCGTGGACGGGGGAACGGGCAGGGCGCTGCGGCTCCCGTGCGGTGGTGACGAGGCGGAAGCAGAAGCGGTCGGGGCGGAGGATGAAGCCGAACTCACCTGCGGTGCAGGAGCCTTGGAGGAGATCCTGACGTCGCGGGTGAGGTAGGCGGCCAGGCCGGCGAGGGCGACGAGCACCACCAGGACAGCGGTGCCGAGCAGCGCCCGGCGGCGCACGCGAGAAGCGCCGCCGGGGTTCGTGGGACGGGGAGACATCAGCGGACCTGCGTCCCCAGCGTGCTGAAGAACGCCACCACACCGTTCGCGGCACCCAGCAGGAGGGCCGCGCCGGCGCTGACCAGCACGCCCTTCTTGCCGTTCGCCTCGGCCTGGTGACCGCCGGAGTGGTGGCCCCAGGCCCACACGCCCGCGCTGACGGCGAGCGCGCCGACCACGACGATGATCCCGAAGAGGTTGATCGAGCCCATTACCTGCTTGAGGACCGCCAGGCCCGGCAGCCCGCCCCCGTTCGGCTTGATCCCGGGGTCATAGGCGAGCTGGACGACTTTGTCGGCGAGATACATGGTTGTGAACTCCAGTTCGATTAAATGCAGGCCAAAGCCCGATGGACGAAGCCAGCGCAGGAAGGGGGAGGGAGAGAAGCGCCGGTCAGACGACTCGGCGGGCCGCGAGAATCTGCGGCTTCCAGGACGCGAGGGTCGCGAGGCGGACCACGTCGCCGGTGTGCGGGGCGTTCACGATCAACCCCTGGCCGACGACCATCCCGACGTGTTCCGGGACTTGGGCAGTCCCCTCGGTGAAGACGAGGTCACCGGGCTGGAGAGCGTCGACCGATACCGGCTTGCCCTCCTTGACCTGCGTGTACGTCGTCCGCGAAAGGGCGACCCCGGCGGCCTTGTACGACTGCTGCATCAGCGAGGAGCAGTCGCAGCGGCCCATGGGGTCGCTCCCGTGGGAGTCCGTGCAGCTCCCGCCCCACTGGTACGGGGTGCCGAGCTGGCCGAGCGCCCAGCGGATCGCCGTCTGGACCTTGGGTGGAGCGTCAGCCGGAATCTCGTATCCGGCCGGCACCGAGCCGGGCGGGATGGTTCCGAAGTCGGTGCCGTCCCCGTCGGCCGTACAGCTGCCCGCAGCACTCGGCGGAGCACTGGCCGTGCCGTCCGAGCCGGATGGCCAAGGGCTCGGCGACGTGCCGCCGGCCTTCGACAACAGCGGCTCGATCGCCTGCTGCAAGGCGGTGGCCAGAGGCTCCCACTTCGCGTAAGCCTCGGGGAAGCCGGACTTCTGCACCGCCTGGGCGGCCTGGGTGACGGACAGGGACTGCCAGCCCGAGACCTTCTCCAGCGCCTCGTAGAACCTCGTCGAGGCACGCACCGGGTCGAGGATCTCGTTCGCGGTGCCCCATGCCTGTGACGGCCGCTGCTGGAACAAGCCCAGTGAATCGCGGTCGCCGTAGGTCAGATTCCGCAGGCCGCTCTCCTGCAGGGCGGTCGCCAGGGCCACGATCTGGCCCCGGGCCGGGATGTTCATCGCGGTGCCGGTGGCCTGGATGGTCTTGGCGTTGGGAATCTGCTCGGCCGGGTCGTCCAGGTCCGGCACGGAGACCGTGCCCTTGCCGCCGCCGTCCAGGATCGCCTTCACTTGAGCAGCGACGGCCGAGGTATCCACAGCCTGTGTACCGCCGGCCGAGCAGGAGGCCGAAGCAGTGCTGACACCGATGGCGAGGATCGGAACGGCCAGCAGAAGTGGACCGGAGGCGAAGAGACCGACGACCGCTCCGGTGGTCTTCTTCATTGCCGCCGCCGTTCGCCGGGGCGGACAGCCCGGCTGGGCAACGGTGTTGGGTCAGGGCGTGGGCGTACCAGGATGTGCTGCATCGCAGCGGCTCCTCGCGGTTCGTAGGAGGCGCGGTGCCGACTTCTCGTGCAAAGCCGTCGGCACCGCGCCGATGTGAATCCGCCTCTCAGGGCGGGCCCGGGTCAGGGGAGTTGGTAGCTCCCGGACACCGGGTTCAGGCCATGCGCGGCAGTCAGCCGCGCTCGTAATCTCAGGTGGTGCACCGGGTCTCCTCACGGCTTCGGGAAGAGGCGGTCAACGTGCCTGCCGGGTCACGTCTTTGGACGCGACAACATGGATCAGCACAGGTCAGCAGGGGTGGAGCTGGGCTCCTCCTTGGTGACGTGGCGAGACAGTAGACCGGGATTCCGGCCGCACCAAACGGCCGTCGAACCTGGGCCCGGAGCACCGCCACGGGTCGTTAGGTGCGGCCGGAAATCGCGGCTACCCTCCGGCGCAACCCCGCTCCGAACGGCAGCTGTTGAGCGCCGTCCGTAACGGGCCCAGTCCCGTCGTGCCCTGAAAGAGGCCCCGCACATGAGCTACACGCTGCACCGAGGCGACGCCCTCACCGTGCTGAAGACCCTCCCGGACGAGAGCGTCAACGCCGTCATCACCGACCCCCCGTACAACTCCGGCGGACGCACCAGCTCGGACCGCACCGGCCGCACCGCCCGCGCCAAGTACGTCACGGCCGGATCGGCGCACGACCTGCAGAACTTCCCCGGCGAGAACCGCGACCAGCGCAGCTATCGAAGCTGGCTGACCGCGCTGCTCACCGAGGCCTACCGGGCCGCGACCGAGCACTCCGTCGCCATGGTCTTCTCCGACTGGCGCCAGGAGCCGACCACGTCCGACGCCCTGCAGATGGCGGGCTGGACCTGGAGCGGCACGATCCCCTGGATCAAGCCCGCCAGCCGGCCCCGCAAGGGCGGGTTCAGGCAGTCGGCCGAGTTCATCACCTGGGGCGTCAAGGGCAGCCTCGAAAAGGACCGTGACCTATACCTGCCCGGCCACTTCATCGCCTCCCAGCCCCGCAAGGACCGGGTGCACATCACTCAGAAGCCGGTCGAGATCATGCAGCAGCTCGTGCGGATCTGCCCCGAAGGCGGCACCGTCCTGGATCCCTTCACCGGCAGCGGTTCCACAGGCGTCGCCGCCTTGCGCGAGGGCCGGCAGTTCGTGGGGGTCGAGCTGTCCGCGCATTACGCCGATGTCGCTGAGGCGAGGCTCCGAGCGGAGCTGACCCAGGACGACTTCGTTCTGGCAGGACCGGAGGCATGAGTATGAGAGCGACCGGACCGGGACCAACGGACCGCAGACGGACAAGGGCGGCTGGTGCATCGAGAAGCTGATGCACCAACCGCCCTTCCTCTTGTGTCAGGCCACCTGGAATGGCCGCCGGATCGGCGACTCCGCGGCCACCTCGGAATGGGGGCCTGCAGGCGAGCTGGGACGACACCCGAAGTCGGCTGAACCGGCGGCCTACCGTCTCGGTCACTGTGGCCGGCCGCCACATCCCCGCTTTCGATGCTGCCCTCTGCTGGAGCAGCACTCGGGGCACTTGGCTGTCGGGACACCGGGCAGGGCCTACAGGGTGCCTCGCTCCAACAGGTCGCGCACCGCGTCCTCCTCGCGGCGGAGCACCAAGCGCCCGTCGCCCTCGCTGTAGGCGAGGATGCGGCTCCCAGGGTCGAGTCCGGCCTCGGCGAGAAGTCCGAGGGGGAGTGAGACTCGCCCGTCTGCGTCGATGGTCAGCTCTACGGGGGTTCGGGACACGCGTGCAGTCTCCCACAGGGCCACTGCTGCATGCCGCTGCTGTTCCGTGGGCGACAGCAGGGCCCGTTCGGTGGACCATTCATCCACCCGGTCACTGCCTGTCGACCACCGGGTAGCGTGTGGTCGCTGCCCGTCCGAAGATCGGGGGCAAATTCGGCGATCCGATCGACGCCGCAGTCCGATCACCTGCGAGTGCAGGAGACTGGTTGTATGCCGCCAATCGCATCGTCGGCCTCCGTTGCCGCGCGCATGAGCCGTCAGGCATCCCGCGACACCGCGCAGGAGCTGGCAGTACGTCGCCTGCTGCACGGCAGCGGGTTGCGGTACCGCGTGCACGTCCCTGTGCCCGGTATGCCCCGCCGGACGGTGGACATCCTGTTCGGCAGGGTGAGGATCGCCGTGTTCCTCGACGGCTGTTTCTGGCACGGCTGCCCGGATCATGCGACGAGTCCGCGAGCGAACGCGGAGTGGTGGCGCACCAAGCTCGACCGCAACATCGCCCGTGACCGTGAGACGACGGAACACCTGACTTCGGCAGGCTGGACGGTGCTGAGGTTCTGGGAGCACGAGGCGCCCGAGGGGATCGCTCAGCGGATCGCCGCCGAGGTCCGGGCAAGGCGGTCCGAACTGCGCTGACCCGTGGGGCATGCGGGCCGAAAATGCTCCAGCGGAGCGTGCGAGAGCAGATCGTGACCATGTTCTGCTCTCGGGCTCGGCGCGCGATGGCTAATGTGTTGGAATTGTGCGAGGGGGCGCGTTGTGCGTGCCTGGGGGTGGCCTTGCAGCCGGTGAGCCGCAATTCCGAGGCGGGCGCCCTCGATGGTCCGACTGTGTGCATCGAGTGGAAGCGGGGAACGGTCGACTGTGATGACCGATGATCTCGACGGAATGTACGACACGTTCAAGGCGCTCCTGGATGCGTTCCCCCCTTCGGAAGCGGTCAAGCGGCTGGAGCAGTTCGGCATCAGCCCGAGCATCGTGGAACAGATCCGGGAGCAGCATGAGCAGCAGACGATCCGGATCAGGGAGCTCGAGGAGCCGCACGCTGTTGTTCTGGACGGTCGCGACACCTGGTACACGGGGCCGCAGGCCAAGGACAAGTGCTGGCCTGCGATCGTGGACCTGCTGCGCAAGGACGGTTGGCCCGAGGAGCCGGCGATCCGGAGCCTCGACGACTCCTCCACCCGCGTCGTCTCGCTGCTGAACCACCCGAAGGAGAAAGCGTTCTCCACGCGTGGCCTGGTTGCCGGCTACGTCCAGTCGGGCAAGACGACCAACTTCACCTCGGTCATGGCCAAGGCGGCCGACCGCGGCTACAAGTTGTTCATCGTTATGGCAGGAATCCACAACGGGCTCAGGCGCCAGACCCAGGCTCGACTCGTGCAGCAGCTCGTGGAACCCAACCCCTCGCGGTGGTCCCAGCTCACCGGACTCGACAAGGACTTCACGCCGCAGGAGAACCCGGCTTCGTACTTCGGGCGGAGCAACCGGACGCACGTGCTGTGCGTGGTGAAGAAGAACGCGACGGTGCTGCGCAAGCTGGCCGGCTGGCTCGAGAAGGCGTCGGACTACCTCCAGGACTGTCCCGCACTGATCATCGACGACGAGGCCGACCAGGCCACTGTTGCGACGAGGTCGATCAACCCGCTCATTCTCGAGATCATGAGCCACTTGCCGAGGTCCGCTTATGTGGGATACACGGCCTCCCCCTTTGCGAATCTGTTGATCGACCCGAGCGCGCAGGATCTGTACCCCAAGGACTTCGTCGTCAATCTCCCGAAGCCTGCAGGGCACTTCGGCACCGAGGTGCTCTTCGGTCGCTACGCTCTCGACGGCGAGGACCCGGAGCAGGTGGACGACGGCTACGACATGATCCGGTCGGTACCCGAGGCCGACGTGCCGGCCGTGCGCCCCGAGACCAGGGCCGACGTTGAAGGCTTCGAACCTGTCATCACGGACACACTTCACAGGGCGGTCAGCTACTTCTGGCTGGTCACCGCGGCCCGACGGGTACGTGGGACAGGCAACCCGCACAACACGATGCTGATCCACACCAGCGTCAACACCGCTGTGCACAATAGTTTCAAGAAACCCCTGGAGCATCTGCGCGACCGGTTCATGCGGTCCTTGTCCTCGGCGGACGCCGACTTCCTCTCGCGGCTGCGCGATCTGTGGGACGAGGAGACCGGGCGCGTGCCGGCCGGAGACTTCGGCGAGACAAAGGTGCAGTTCGAAGAGCTGCTGCCGGAGCTGCCCGGGGTGCTCGACAGCTGCCGCATCATCATGGACAACTCCAGCAGCGAGGACCGCCTCGACTACGAGAACGGTCCGGTCGTGGCCGTCGCTGTGGGGGGCAACACCCTTTCGCGAGGGCTGACCCTCGAAGGTCTGTCGGTCAGCTATTTCGTCCGCTCCGTATCCGCATACGACACGCTGCTGCAGATGGGGCGTTGGTTCGGCTTCCGCAACGGTTACGCCGACCTGCCACGGATCTGGATGACGGACGAGCTGGCCGAGTGGTTCCGACACCTGGCCACGGTCGAGACCGAGATGCGTCGGGACATCGAGATCTACATGTCCGAGTCCGAGACCCCGCTGACCTTCGCCGTGCGCCTGCGCACGCACCCGGCGTTGCGCGTGACCGCTGCCGCCAAGATGCGCGACGCGGTCGTGGCGGCCTCGTCCTACGGCGGCAAGCGAGTCCAGACCCACTACTTCCACACGAACGCCGACTGGCTGAGCAACAACATCACCGCCGCACGCGATCTGGTCGCTTCCGCTGCCGCGAACGCGGTCAGGGCCGAGGAAAGGGCGGCCGAGGGGCGATACGTGTTCCGCAACGTGCCGCACGACATCGTGATCGACTTCCTGTCGAGCTACAAGTTCCACGAGAAGTCGCCGGAGAACGACGCGGACTTGATCATCCAGTACATCCGGAAGCGCGTCACGGCAGCCGAATCGTTGCGCCGATGGAACGTCGCGATCGTTGGCAACCCCAAGGGGGAGGACTTCACCTTCGCCCCTGGTGTGTGCGTCGGGCGGAACAACCGCGCCCGCCTCGAGCTGCCCAACCCCACCCCGGACTTCGTCGACATCAAGACCCTGATGAGCCGTCGGGACGCCGCCGTGGACCTGGCCGGGGAAGTGGGCAACTTGAATGAAAAGAGCATCATGGACGCGCGTCGGAAGCAACTCCCCGACACCGGCCTGCTGGTCCTCTACCCGATCGACAAGGTCTCCGAGCCGGGCCCCGAGAAGAAGTTGCGTGCACCCTTGAATGCGGAGGAGCACATCATCGGCGTCGGCCTGGTCTTCCCCGAACCCCGGCACGGGGACAGCACCGTGGAGAGCTACATCTCCGCCGACTTGTCCAGGGTTCGGATCGAGGACGAGGACTTCAGCCTCCTCGACGGCGAGGACGCATGAACGACGAGGAACTGCGCAGTCTCGTCGAGGAGCAGTGGACAGCGCTGGAGGCCGAGGCGGCCACAGGGGAACGGCGCCTGCGGGTTTGTAACCTGCCCGTCGACGTCGACAGCGGATCGTTGGCGTTGGCCGTGGACCACGAGGGGTACCGTCACGTCCTCCTTCCGATAGCCATGCACCGCAAGGTCCGCCATGGCCTGGACGGACCGGTGCTCCGCTTGCGCAAGCGCCCCCTCGAGGACGCCGAGACCTACCAGCACTACGCCGACCTCGCCTGCCTGCGGCACGACCTCGACGACCTCTTCATGGAACTGTGCGTCGATGTGCTCGCCGCGGCAAGGGAGTTGCCCGAAGACCCCGTCAAGGCGCTCTACCGTGTGCTCGACCGGTGGAAGGCCCTTTTCCGAACACAGGGCACGCCACTGGGACCCGAGGAACTCGCAGGGCTCTTCGGCGAGCTGACGGTACTCAATCGGCTGCTTCGCAAGGATCCGAGCGCCCACCGACTCTGGTACGGGCCGGAGGGGTACCGCCACGATTTCCTCGCCAGGACGCGTGCCGTCGAGGTGAAGACGACCACCAGCGGTGAAGGGCGAAGGCCACGGATCCACGGCCTCGACCAACTCGAGGCACCGGAGCACGGGACGCTCTGTCTGGCCTGGTTCCGCGTGCACCGCGTCGGCGCGAGCGGTGTCGGTATCGCTTTCTCGGAGGCGGTCGCAGAGGTACTTCGGCTCTGCGACGACGAGAGCGCGCTGCTCGACCTGCTCGCGCGGGCCGGCTACCACCCTGCTGATGCCGTCCACTACCAGGACGTGCGGTTCGCGATAGCCGAGGAGAGGTGGTACGTCGTCGACGCCCACTTTCCCGGGCTGACGACCCGGGCGCTCACTGCGGCAGGCGTCCCGGTGTCGGTACTGGACGTCGAGTACACCATCGACCTGTCCGGCGAGATCCCCGCTACCCTTCCGCCCGACCAGGTTTCCCGGATGATCGACAGCCTGATCCAGGAGTCCGTGTGACGGGGCCTCGCTGGTTCTCCCAGCCCTATCCGCCGGAAGGCGCGAGCGCGGCCGAGGGCATCCGCAACCAGCTCGGACGCCCCGAGCTCGACCTGCTCACCATCCTGGTGCGCGAGTCCGCACAGAACAGCTGGGACGCCCGACTCACGCCGTCACCAGGCCCGGTCGAGTACCGCTTGGACATGTGGACGGTCGGCCCGGCCCACGCCGCCGCCTGGCGCGAATCGCTCCTCGAGGGCGCACCCGCGGGGCCGGAGCACTTTCCGCTCCGCGAGACGCTCAAGCGGGGCCCGGTCCGGGTCCTTGCTGTCTCCGACCGAGGCACCCGAGGACTCGGAGGGCCCACCCGCGCGGACAACGCCGTCGGCCCCGACCGCGACTTCGTGTCCTTCATCCGCAACATCGGTGAACCGCGCGACACCGCGCTGGGCGGCGGCACCTACGGTTTCGGCAAGGGCATCTTCTACCTTCTGTCCAGGCCCGGAACGATCCTCGTGCACTCCCGCTGTCGGACCCCGCAGGGCGGCCACGAGACCCGGCTCATCGGCTGCACCCTCTGGAAGAGCCACGTTGCCGCTGAGCCGCAGGGCGATCGCCGCTACACCGGCCGCCACTGGTGGGGCGACACCTCCGGAAACGTCGTCGAACCCTTGGTCGGCCGGCAGGCGGAGACCACAGCGCGGCATCTGGGACTCAGGCCCTTCGGACCCGACGAGACCGGGACGACGATCGTCGTCGTCGACCCGAACCTGGACGAACTTGAGCCCGCCGTGGCAGCCGACTACCTGGCCGAGACCATCGCCTGGCATCTCTGGCCCAAGATGATCTCCACCGACGACAAGCCACCCGCCATGCGCTTCACGGTCACCTGTGACGGCATCGAACACCACGTGCCGGACCCCAGGGAGACCCGGCCGCTCAACATGTTCGTCGCGGCCTACGAGACGATGACCGGGCCGGCCGGCAGCGACCTTCAGTGCTTCAGGCCGAAGCGCCATCTCGGGCGCCTCGGACTGGTCAAGCGGATCATGACGCCGCTGGAACCGACCCGCGCCTCGCGGATGCTCGACATCGAGGACCTTGTCCATCACGTGTGTCTGATGCGCCCCGCGGAACTCGTCGTCACCTACCGGCCCGGACCGAAGCCGCCGAGCGCCAACCAGGGCTTCGCCGGAGTCTTCCGCGCGGACGAGGCCATGGACGAGATCTACGCCAAGGCTGAGCCGCCCACGCACGACGCCTGGCACCCCCAGTCGCTCGACAGGCCGGAGAGCACCTTCGTGCACACGACGTTCCGGCGCATCGACGAGGCGTTGGAAGGCCTGCTCTCGCTCGGGGGTGTCGCCCGCCCCGGCGCCAGCCACGTCGCGCTCGGCGCGGCCAGCTCCATGTTCTCCGGTCTCGTGGGTGGAGCCTGGGGAACCGGTGGGGCCACCGCCTACGCCAAGCCCGGCAGCACTGCCGTACGTGCCCGCACGCAGGACCCCGACGACGAGCGCGAGAGCGCACGCGGCACCTCGGGCCGTCCCACGCCGAACGAAGCACCCGGTTCCGATCGGACCGCCGGCGCCGGAGCCGCCAGGTCCGGTGATTCCGTCGCCGAACAGCACACGTTCGCCGACGACCGGACGAACGTTGCCGCCGCCACGACACGTCGACGGCCGCGCGTCCAGTACGTCGGAGAGCCGTATTACGACGACCGGGGCGACGACACAGTGCTCGTCCAGGAGTTCCGGCTTCCCGTCCCCGGACCCCAGCGAGTCCGGATCGGCCTCGCCGTAACACTTCCCGGCGCCAACGGCCGTGAGATGGACCCACCCATGGGCGCGAGCATGCCCACTCTCGTCGGTTGGGAGGACGATGCCGGTGAACTCCACACGACCGAGTCGTGCGAGATCGAGGGCGGGGACTCCCTCTGGCGCGCCCTCGTACGTCCGGCACCGGACACCATGACCGAGATCGACATCAAGGTCGAGGGGGTGAGGAGCCAGTGACACGGCGCGTACTTCCGTACCGCACCCCGTCCGAGGACGTCGTCACCGCCGATCCGTGGCTGCTCGTGATCGAGGACGGCGAGGTCGCCATGCCCGAGGCCCTGCCGGACTGGGACTACCACATGGACCTGCACCTGCGCAGGACCGTCCGCGTCGACCTCGACCGGGCCCGCGTGCAGTCCGGCCTGCCAACGGACGCGGCGCTCGCCCTTGCCGTTGTGTGGACGGCCACCGGATCCAACCTCGGCGGGCCGGCGAACCACGCACGCTTGGCCGGCGGTGGCACGATCACCACGGAATTCGACGTCCTACTGCGCGGAGCCGACCTGGGCGGCCTCCTCCTCGTCGACACTGCTCTCGTCCTGGCGGAGCGCCGCCGTGACGCCCGCCCCTCCTCACCCCGTCGGGCAGGCTCCGTGCTGTGGAGCGACCGGGAGTCACTGCGCCTCCAGGGCGACGCACCCCAGTTCCCTATGGCCCTGATCGACTTCGCCCGGACCTCCTTCCCCGACCGCGCGGCCTGGCACCTGCAGATCAGCGGCGGCCTGGACAGCGCCACGATGGGATCCCTGCTCCTTCTCGTCAACGAGCGGAACACGGTCACCGCCACCGCATTCGAGAACGCTGCCAAGCCCCGTGCGATCGACCGCCTCGTGCTCTCCGCGGTGTACGCGGACGCCGCCCGGATCATGATCGAACACGCCCTCGGCCACGACGACTTCACCGAGGACGCCGACTTCCCCGACGGATCGCTCGGCGCCACCCTGCTGAGCCTCTTCCACCAGCTCTTCGCGGGACAGTCGATCAACGACATTCGACTGCGCCAACGTAATTCACCCTCTCTGTTCGCCTCCGATCTGCAGGCAGCGGTCGAGCTCTTCGAGGTGTCCTGATGAGCTTCCTCTACCCTCGGCTGCTCACCGAGCAGGCCAGACCACTCTTCGAGGAATACCGGCACCTGACCGTCGCCGAGCTTGCCGGTCAAGTGGCCGTCTCCCACGAATCGGCGGTCTACGTGGCCACCGGCGGCGACCGGATCTCCGCCCAGCAGCTCCGAGAACTGCGAGCCGGCGTCGTCGACCTCGCCGAACGCGCAGGATTCCCCGACGACTCCGACCGCGCCAGCAACGCCGAGTTCGACCTCCAGGTCGCCGCTCTGCTGCATGCCGAGATGGGCATGGTTCCCGCCGAGGCCGCCTCCCGCGACGTCTGGGCCTTCCTCGCAATCGTCCTGCTCCCGGACGTCGCCTTCTGGCGCTACCCCCAACCCCCCAAGGACCGCATCCTCGGCACCGATCTCACCCGCCACGTCTTCGGCCGACTTTGGTGGCGCGCCCAGCTCGTACGGTCCTCCGCCGGCCCGGAGCCCTACAGTGCCCTGAAGATTCTCGGCGAGGCCGCCTTCGACCAGATCTACGCACGGCGAGCTGCCCTCGGTGGCAGCCCCCACCTCGTCCGGGCCATCCTCCGCGTCTGGAAAGACCTCGACCTCACCGGACTCAACGAACGCGAGACCCTCCGCGACTTCCTCAAACGGCTGCTCCGCCTTGCCCCCTTCGTGCTCTTCGACAGCATCGAGGAGGACGCCCTCGACGACGAACTGCGCGTGGTCGCGCAGGAATCTGTCGACGCCCAACGTCTCGCCGCAGCGCCCGACGGAGACCAGAGCGCCTTGGTCGGGCACGGAACGACCCGCACGGCTGTCCCGCGCCAACTGCCAACGCCCGAGCGGCGGGAGGCGCAACCAGCCACACCTCAGGCTGCTCCAGCGGCACCGCCCGACGCGCAGCGGTTCACATCGTTCGAGATCTGTGCCGGTGCAGGAGCGCAGGCCCTGGGGCTCGAGCGGGCCGGCTTCGACCCGGTACTGCTCATCGACAGCAAGGCCGATGCCTGCTTCACCATCGATCTCAACCGGGCGGGATGGGACGTCGTCTGCATGGACATCGTGCGGTTCCGGCCCGACATGCGTCCGGAGACGTTCGCCGTCGACCTCCTCAGCGGTGGGCTTCCACGTGTGAACTCCATGGCGACCGTCGCTCGCGCCGAGGACACGGAGGAGCGCAGGGTCCTCAGGGCCGCGATAGCCCTGGCCCGCGACATCAAGCCCAAGGCCGTACTGTTGGAGAACGTCCCCGACCTGGTCGAGAGCCCAGGCTTCGACGCCGACCGCTCATGGATCGAGGCCGAGCTCCGGGAAGAGGGCTTCCGCTCGGCCTGGAAGGTCCTGAACGCGGCGGACTTCGGCGTACCCCAGAACCGCAGGAGCGGCTTCCTCGTCGCCCTCCAGGAACCCTACTTCTCCCGCTTCTCCTGGCCCGAGCCCGACAAGCTGCCGCCTCCGACCGTCGGCCAGGTCCTCGGCCCTTCCATGTCCGCAAACGGCTGGACCGGTGCAGAACGCTGGATCAAGAGCGCCGACCGCATAGCCCCCGCTCTTGTCGGAGGTTCCGATCGTCGCGGTGGGGCCGATCTCGGCCCCACCGGCAGCAAGAGGGCCTGGGCAGCACTCGGTGTGAACGGCAACAGCCTGGGCGACGCCCCGCCGGATATCGATTTCCCCGCCGACGGGCACCCGAAGCTCACCGTGGACCAGGCCGCGCTGATCCAGGCATTCCCGGACAACTGGCGATTGTTCGGTGGCAAGACCTCCAGGTACCGTCAGGTCGGTCACGCCATGCCCCCGCCCTTGGCCGCTGCAGTCGGACAGGTCATCGCAGTGGCGCTGCGCAGCTAGTGGCTGTCCGGCCCCGGGCGTCTCGTGCGGTTGTCGTCGAACACGGGCATCATCAGCCGCGCCGCCGGCTACCATGGGGGCCGTTCAATGCCCGTGACCTGGGGAGCAGCGAGTACGCTGACCTGCTCCCTCCTCGCCCCGCAAGGATTGCGTGTGTCCGACACCTTCAAGATCGTCGATCTCTTCGCCGGCCCGGGCGGATTCGACGTGGCCGCTCGAAACCTGGGCGTAGAGGTCGTCGAGGGGATCGAATGGGACGAGGACGCGTGTGCCACTCGCCGTGCCGCGGATCTGCCCACATGCCGCGGGGACGTGCGGGAGTTCGGACCGGAGGACTATTCCGAGGCGAACGTGCTCGTCGGTGGTCCGCCCTGCCAGACATTCACGGTAGCCGGCAACGGTGAGGGGCGCGCCGCGTTGCACGACGTGTCGAAGTTTGCCGAGCGGTACGCCGACGTCAAGATCGTCGAGGACTTCGCATCGATCGGTGAGGAGCTGAAGCACCTCAGTGACGAGCGCACTGGTTTGGTGCTCGAGCCCCTACGGTGGGCACTTGAGGCGCTGCTCAGGGGTAAGCAGCCTTACCAGGCAATCGTCCTCGAGCAGGTTCCGGCCGTACTGCCGGTGTGGAAGGTGTTCGCGGGCATTCTCTCGGACAAGGGCTACAAGGTCGCAGAACCCGAGGTACTACGGACCGAGCAGTACGGAGTGCCACAGACGCGCCGCAGAGCGATCATGATCGCGCGTTGGGCCGGCGCGGGAGCGTTGTTGGAAGAGGAGCCGAATTTGCCCGCGCCCACCCACCGGCGCTACAGCGGAAGCATGCCCCGTGACGCAGGCGATCCGACGCTCGAGAAATGGGTCACGATGGACACGGTGCTGGCCCGTCGAGGCCCGTTCGAGGTGGTGTCCAACTACGGCACAGGGGGAGATCCGAAGGCCCGGGGGCGGCGACGTCATGATCAGCCCTCGGCCACGGTCACCGGCAAGGGCTCGCGGAACAAACTGGTATGGGGCGAGCACAAGCTCGGCGAGTTCGACTTGGCCGAGCTGGGACAGCTGCAGACCTTTCCGGCGGACTACCCCTGGCGTCGCCGCAACGGCGACGACGCGAATGCTCCCGGCTCGCGCAGCGTCATCGCGCAGCAGATTGGCAACGCCGTTCCACCGCGTTTCGGCATGCACGTTCTCGCCGCCGCGCTGGGCCTGGACGCCGAACTCGCGAGCGTGTTGGAGCGTCCTCTGACCTGGCGTCGGCCTGGGGACCGAGTAGTTCGTTGCCCGACGACTGAACCAGGGACTCGGTGAGGAGACTCTCGAAGGAGGGGACCAGTGCGTTCGCGGGTTTCGCATCGGTACTTCCGCTCTTGGCGCCGTTCGTCCCGCTTGACTGGGGGACCACGGGGTCGGGCGCAGCTTGCATGATCCCGGCGCGCAACGCGGGTAAATCGCGTACCGCGTCTGGGGGGCACGGCCTGGTACACGCGAACGTACAGCGCGTCGTACTCCACGGTGCCGGGGCCAGCACATATCCAGCCGCCGAAGCAGGATGCAATGAGTCTTTCCCGGTAATGGATCATGACGTTGGGTGATCGTTCAGATGGTTCGGTCGTACTCGAGCTGGAGCAGGACGAGGGCCGCGGCGGCGATCTGGGTGATGCGGCTGGGATCCAGACTGACCCGCCGCAGCGCCTTGAAAGTGGTCTTGAGCAGGGAGTTGGCCCGTTCGCACACGCCGTGGACGCCTCGGATGACCTTGTTGTAGGTCTGCTGGGCCTCGGTGAGCTCGCCGCCCGCGGGCTTCTTGACCGGGTGGCGGAAGCCGTCTCCGGCGTTCTCGTACCCGAGGTCGACCAGGGTCGGCACGCCCAGCTCCGCCGCGACACGATTGAGCGCGTCGAGCAGGCCGTGATGGCGGGCGCAT
>NZ_JAYWVC010000116.1:0-26791 GCF_036281785.1 Streptomyces chiangmaiensis
GTTCCGACTGCCGGTTGTACGACCCGCTGGCAGCCATCTGTATCAACTCCGCGATTGCCCGTGCAATCGGAGCACACAGGGCTGCCACAAACGTGTGACCAGTTCGTCGGATCGCCCGGGGACATTTGACGCAAACCGCCCACAGCGGCAGTCCCCAGGGGCAGTTGAGGCAGTTGTACGACCGCCGTCGGGCCGGACGTGACGATAACTGTCGCGAACGGGTGTGCGGCGCCCGCACGGTGAACCGGGCGCGACCCGCCCCGGCCTCAGCGCATCGCCTGGGCCGTCGGCCCCTCCCTGCAGATCAGCAGCAGCGCCCGGTCGTCGTTCACGTCCTTGGCCACCGCCTCGATGAGGTGCCAGGCCGCGCCGTGGAAGCCGCCGGCCACGTAGCGGTCGGCCTCCCCCGTGAGGCGGTCGATGCCCTCGACGATGTCGCGGTCGGACGTCTCCACCAGGCCGTCGGTGAACAGCATGAGGACGTCACCGGGGCGCAGCGTGCCCTTCACGGGGTCGAACTGGGCGCCGTCGTAGACCCCGAGCAACGGCCCTTCCGACGCCTTCTCCTCCCAGCGGCCGCTGCCCGCGCTGAGCTGGAGGCCCGGCGGATGTCCGGCGGAGTACAACTCGTAGTCGCCGGACTCCAGGTCGAGGACGAGGTGGATGGAGGTCGCGAAGCCCTCGTCCCAGTCCTGGCGGAGGAGATATCCGTTGGCGGCGGGGAGGAAGGCGTGCGGTGGGAGAGATCCCAGCAGGCCGCCGAACGCCCCGGAGAGCAGCAGGGCACGCGAGCCCGCGTCCATGCCCTTGCCCGAGACATCCGTCAGTACGACCTCCAGGGTGCGGCCGCCGTTCGTCCGCGCCGCCACCACGAAGTCGCCGGAGAAGGACTGCCCGCCGGCCGGTCTGAGCGCCATCTCGCGATGCCAGCCCATGGGCAGCTTCGGCAGCTTGCTCTGCACCCGGATGCGTTCACGCAGGTCGAAAAGCATGGTTCCGCCGCGCCGCCACGGCACTCCGACCCGGCTGCGGAACTGCGCGATCAACAGTCCGAAGAACCCGCAGGCCGCGACCACCAGCACGATGCCGGGGGTGACGCGCGAGGGTCCCTCCGTGTACGGGCCGAGCCGGACGGACTCGACGATCAGCGCGGTGGCCGCGGCGGCGTACAGGCCGAGCAGGCTGGAGGGCCGCAGCAGCAGACCGCCCGCCACGATCGGCAGCACGAGGACGGCGGGCGAGCACCACACGGGGTCGATCAGGGTGGTCGCGGCTATCAGCGGGATCGTCAGCAGCAGACCGGCCAGCGCGACCCAGTCCGAGCCGTCCCCGCGGAAGTAGTCCACGGCGGATCTGCGCAGGCCGGTGCGGGCCCGGTGCCATTGCATCTTCAACCGGGCCGTGAACGTCTCGGCTTCCGCGCGCCGCTCTCGTCCTGCTGCCATTGTTCGGGACCCTATCCATCCGACCAGCTGCTTGGCACGGGAGGTCGCACTTGTCCCCCGTCCGAGCGCTGAACTTCACAGGTAGCGGGCCTCTGCGACCGGTGGAAATCCTCTCGCTCGTCCGGTATTGCCCTGGTAGGCATGACTGATGACGACCGAGGTGCGGGTGCGGCGGCAGACCGAGTGGGCCGACTGGTACGACAACCTTCTCCGGGCCTTCGGCGGCGCGGAAGAATCGGCCGAAGAGCGGGGGCTCTGGAGGAAACTCACGGAATTCGTCCGCCCCATGGACATATGGGACGAATTTTCCTGTGTGGGCACGGCAGGTGCGTTCAGCTTCCGCCTCACCGTCCCCAAAGGTGCCTCGGTTCCCGCGGCGGGCGTGACGACGGTGAGCGTGGCGGCCACGCACCGTCGGCGCGGGTGCATGTGCGTCTCGTCGACGTCGCGGCGGCGCTGGAGGTGCGGACGTACCAGAGCCCGGTGGACGTGGTGCTCGAAGTCGAGGACACCTTCTGCCCCTGGAACGCCGGGCGTTGGCGGCTCACCGGCGACGCGAAGGGGGCGTCGTGCGCGCGTACGACGGACACCGACGATCTCGCGATGTCCGTACGGGAGTTGGGGCTGTGTACCTCGGCGGTGTGTCGCTCGCGTCGCCGGCGTCCGCCGGGCGGGTGCGCGAGCTGCGGCAGGGCACACCGGCGGAGGCGTCACTCGCCTTCGGTTCGACCGTGGCGCCGTGGCTGCCCCACGGGTTCTGGATCCCGCTGCCGGCTACCGCCCCTGGCAGCCCGGGCACCAGAACAGATTGCGGGCGGCGAGATCGGCGGTGCGGACCTCGCCGCCACAGATGTGGCAGGGCTGCGGCGCCCGGCGGTACACGTACACCTCGCCGCCGTGATCGTCGACACGCGGCGGGCGGCCCATGGCCTCGGGGGTGTGCTCGGGGCGGACGGTGTCGATGCGGTTGTTCCGTACGCCCTCGCGCATCAGGTCGACGAGGTCGGCCCAGATCGCGTCCCACTCGGCGAGGGTGACGTCCCTGCCTGGCCGGTAGGGGTCGATGCCGTGCCGGAAGAGGACCTCGGCGCGGTAGACGTTGCCGACGCCCGCGATGACCTTCTGGTCCATGAGCAGGGCCGCGATGGACGTGCGGCTGCGGGAGACACGGCGGTACACGGCGGCGGGGTCGGCGTCGTCGCGGAGCGGGTCGGGGCCGAGACGGCCGTGGACGGCGGCCTTCTCGTCGTCGGTGATCAGCGCGCAGGTGGTGGGGCCGACGAGGTCCACGTAGGAGGCCTGGTTCGCGAGGCGGAGGCGGACCGTGTCGGTGGGCGGGGGCGCGGGGGCGTCACCGAACGTGACTTTGCCGAAGAGTCCGAGGTGGATGTGCACCCAGTCGCCGTCGCGGAAGCCGAGGAAGAGGTGCTTGCCGTGGGCGTCGGCCGTGTGCAGCTCGGACCCGTCGAGGAGGGCGGCCGCGTCGGCGAACTTGCCCTGGGGGCTGTGCACACCGACGGCACCGCCGGCGAACCGTGCGGCGTAGTCCTCGGCCAGCCGATGGATGGTGTGCCCTTCCGGCACGGTTGCCCTACCTCCGGTGATCGTCACAAGGTCGTGGGAGCGGCTCAGGCCCGACCGGCGTTCGCGGACCGAGCCGTGTCACGCCGGTGAGCGATCCGGGGGCCGGAGCCCCCGGCGGCCGGCTCAGCCCTGCGGGTGATGCGGCGGGATCGGCGGGAGGTCGCCCGTGGTCTCGTACGAAGAGAGCATGCCGATGCGCCGCACATGGCGCTCCTCGCCCGAGAACGGCGTGTTCAGGAACGTCTCGACGAACTTCGTCGCGTCCTCCTGCGAGTGCATCCGCGCACCGACGGCGACGACGTTCGCGTTGTTGTGCTGCCGTCCGAGTGACGCGGTCTCCTCGCTCCATGCGAGGGCCGCCCGCACGCCCTTCACCTTGTTCGCGGCGATCTGCTCACCGTTGCCGGAGCCGCCGATCACGATGCCGAGGGAGTCGGGGTCGGCGGCCGTGCGCTCCGCCGCGCGAAGACAGAACGGCGGGTAGTCGTCCTGGGCGTCGTAGATGTGGGGCCCGCAGTCGACGGGCTCGTGGCCGGCGGCCTTCAGCCACTCGACGAAGTGGTTCTTCAGTTCGAAACCGGCATGGTCTGAGCCGAGGTACACGCGCATGGTCCGAGTGTGTCACGGCTGTCGCCGATCCGCTGCGCGGGGTATTCACCCCGAAAAATGTGAGCCAGACCATAGAACCCTCGAGGAGACCTCGAGCAACAATCCGGATTCAAAGGTTCCCGGATGCCTTTACCTCAGACTCACTGAACCGACTCGTACGCCGCCCCTACGAGCATCGGTACCGCTCGTACGGGGACGTACTACGTGTGTCCCCACACATTCCGTACACCCGGCTCAAAGGAAATACCCGGGGACGGGCGCGGGGCCCCCCGAGACCCCGCCCTTCGGACTCGGGACCGGGACGGGACAGAGGGCTGCACGCCCCCCGGGACACGCAAGAGGCTCGCCGATTCGCTACCGAACCGGCGAGCCTCTTGAGCAGGAACTACGGTGTCACTTCCTGACGAGCTTCCACGCGGTGGGCAGCAGGCCCATCGCCAGGGCAGCCTTCAGGGCGTCGCCGATCAGGAAGGGAGTGAGCCCGGCCGCGATCGCCGCGTTCGCGGACATGCCGGTGGCGAGGGCCAGATAAGGGACGCCGACCGCGTAGACGAGCGCCTCGCCCAGCAGCATCGCAGCCGCCGTGCGCAGCGCCGAGCGGTCGGCGCCGCGGCGGGCGAGGGCACCCACGACGGTGGAGGCGAGCAGCATGCCGAGGATGTAGCCGAAGGACGGGGCGGCGGCGCCCGAGGCACCACCGGCGAACCACGGCACGCCGGCGACACCGGCGAGCGCGTACAGGGCGAGCGACAGGAAACCGCGGCCCGCTCCGAGGGCCGTGCCGACCAGCAGCGCGGCGAAGGTCTGGCCGGTCACCGGCACCGGGGAGCCCGGCACGGGCACCGCGATCTGCGCGGCGAGTCCGGTGAGCACGGCGCCACCGGCCACGAGGGCGACGTCGCGGACGCGGGACACGGGCAGCAGGTCGGCGAGGACCTCGCCGGGGCGTGTGATGGCGGTGGCGGTGCTCATTGGGACTCACTCCGGCGCTGAGGACGGTTCGGGACACGGTGACGCTATCCCAGGGGCCGTGAGCCGATCACCGTCACCGCTCGACAAAGGGGGGAACCGGGGCTTGGTGGGCTGTTGACAAAAGCTGTGAATTACACGTGATGGGGCGTGATACCGGTCACTGAGGTAGGGCCGTCGATGGCACAAGGCCGATTCCGGCGGCGCATGTAGGGTTTCGCCAACAGCGCCCGCTCCCCGGACGACCGGCACGCCGCCCGGCCGACGCACGGTGAACGGGCCGACGCACGGTGAGAAGGACACGACATCGACGGGCTCCCGCCGGAAGGGGCGCGCGGGAGCCCGTCGATGAGCGAAGGTCAGAGGTTGCTGAAGTCCGGGCCCTTGGTCCGGGTGCGCTTGATCTCGTAGAAGCCGGGGACCGAGGCGACCGCCAGCGTGCCGTCCCACAGCTTCGCGGCGTCCTCGCCCTTGGGGGCCGGGGTGACCACCGGGCCGAAGAAGGCGATCTGCTCGCCGTCGGCGCCCGGTACCGCGATCACCGGCGTGCCCACCTCCTGGCCGACCTTCTCGATGCCCTCCTTGTGCGAGGCGCGCAGCTCGGCGTCGAACTCGAAGTCCTCCTGCTCGGCGTAGTCGATCAGGTCCGCAGGCAGACCGGCATCGTCGAGCGCGGCGGCGATCGCCTCGAGCGTCGGGCCCTCGTCCTGGTTGTGGATGCGGGTGCCGAGCGCGGTGTACAGCGGGCCGAGGACGCCCTCGCCGTGCTTCTGCCAGGCCGCGGTGACCACGCGCACCGGCTTCCACGCCTTGGTCGCGAGCATGTCCCGGTACTCCTCGGGCAGCTGGTCCAGCTTGTCCTCGTTGAGGACGGCGAGGCTCATGACGTGCCAGCGGATCTCGATGTCCCGGACCTTCTCCACTTCCAGGACCCAGCGGGAGGTCATCCAGGCCCAGGGGCACAGCGGGTCGAACCAGAAGTCGACGGGGGTCTTGCCGGAAGCGGTCACGGTCTCGGACATGACTCTCCTAAGGAAGCGGTTGTTCACCGTGCAACATCCGAGGTCGCCCCCGTCATTCCCGGGATTCTCACGAGGTGGTGCGCCCCTCTGCCCCGCGTCAGGTGCACATGGGAGGATCGGTGCTGTTCACCCCGCCCAGCCGATCCGAGGGAGCGCCACCCGTGCCCGGTGAGAACCTGTCCCGCGACGAGGCCCGAGAGCGGGCCGCCCTGCTGTCCGTCGACGGGTACGACGTGTCGCTCGACCTGCGCTCAGCCGTGGGCGAGGCACCCCGCGACGCGGACGCCGGGCCGCGCACGTTCCGCTCGGTCACCACGATCCGCTTCCGCTGTACCGAGCCGGGCGCCACGAGCTTCGCCGACCTGATCGCCCCGAGCGTCACCGCGGTCTCCCTCAACGGCAAGGACCTCGATCCGGGCGAGGTCTTCGACGGCTCCCGCATCCAGCTGGAGGACCTGGCCGCCGAGAACGAGCTGGTCGTCGACGCCCGGTGCGCCTACTCCCGCACCGGCGAGGGCATGCACCGCTTCGTCGACCCCGAGGACGGCGAGGTGTACCTGTACACCCAGTACGAGCCCGCCGACGCGCGCCGCGTCTTCGCGAACTTCGAGCAGCCCGACCTGAAGGCGCCCTTCCGCTTCGAGGTGCGCGCCCCGGAGGGCTGGACGGTGTGGAGCAACGGGGTGGGCGAACCGCACGACGGGGTGTGGCGGTTCGCCGAGACGAAGCCGATCTCGACGTACATCACGGCGGTGGTGGCGGGTCCGTACCACTACGTCACGGACTCCTACTCCCGCACCTTCGAGGACGGCACGACGCTGGAGATCCCGCTCGGCGCGATGTGCCGCAAGGGTCTGGCGAAGCACTTCGACGCGGACGACGTCTTCCTGGTCACCAAGCAGGGTCTGGACTTCTTCCACGACCACTTCGACTACCCGTACCCGTTCGGGAAGTACGACCAGGCCTTCGTGCCCGAGTACAACCTCGGCGCGATGGAGAACCCGGGCCTGGTCACCTTCCGCGAGGAGTACATCTTCCGCGGCAAGGTCACCCAGGCGTCGTACGAGCGCCGGGCCAATGTGATCCTGCACGAGATGGCGCACATGTGGTTCGGCGACCTGGTGACCATGGCGTGGTGGGACGACCTGTGGCTGAAGGAGTCCTTCGCCGACTTCATGGGCTCGTTCTCGCTGGTCGAGGCGACCCGCTTCACGGACGGCTGGATCACATTCGCCAACAACCGCAAGGCGTGGGCGTACCGTGCCGACCAGTTGCCGTCCACGCACCCCGTCACGGCGGACATCCGTGACCTGGAGGACGCGAAGCTCAACTTCGACGGCATCACCTACGCCAAGGGCGCCTCGGTGCTGAAGCAGCTGGTGGCCTACGTGGGCCGGGATGCCTTCCTGGAGGGCGCGCGCCGCTACTTCAAGCGGAACGCGTACGGGAACACGCGCCTCGGCGATCTGCTGTCGGTCCTCGAGGAGACGAGCGGCCGGGACATGGGGGCGTGGTCGCGGTCCTGGCTCCAGACGGCGGGCGTCAACTCGCTGACCCCGCAGGTGCTGCTGGGCGAGGACGGACGGATCGCCGAGCTGTCCGTGGTCCAGGAGGCCGCCGAGTCCCATCCGGAACTGCGCCCGCACCGGGTCGCGGTGGGCCTGTACCGAAGCGAGCGGGGTGCGCTCGTCCGGTACGCGCGCGCCGAGGTGGACGTCCACGGTCCGCGCACGGTGGTCGGCGAGCTGTCGGGCGCCGAGACGCCGGAGCTGGTCCTGGTCAACGACGACGACCTCACCTACTGCAAGATCCGCTTCGACGAGACGTCCCTCGCGACACTGAAGGATCGTCTCGGCGAGATCACCGACCCGCTCGCGCGGGCCCTGTGCTGGTCGGCGCTGTGGAACCTGACCCGTGACGCACTGCTGCCGGCGCGGGACTTCATCGGCCTGGTCCTGCGGTTCGCGGGCCGTGAGTCCGACATCGGTGTGCTGCAGATGCTGCACACCTGGGCGAACTCGGCGCTGACGCACTACGCCGCGCCCGAGTGGCGGGAGACCGGTGGGCGACTGCTCGCGGAGGGCGCGCTGAGCGAGCTCCGGCAGGCGGAGCCGGGCAGCCAGCACCAGCTGACGTGGGCTCGGTTCTTCGCGGCGGTCGCGTCCGTCGAGGCCGATCTGCAGCTGTTGCGGGAGCTGCTGGAGGGCACGGCGAAGATCGACGGCCTGGACGTGGACCAGGAGCTGCGCTGGGCATTCCTGGAGCCGCTGGCCGCGCACGGCGCCGCGGACGAGTCGGTGCTCGCCGCGGAACTGGTGCGCGACGACACGGCCTCCGGCAAGCGCCACCAGGTCCGCTGTCTGGCCGCACGTCCCTCGGCGGGGGTCAAGGCCCAGGCGTGGGCCCAGGTCGTCGAGTCCGACACCCTGTCGAACGCGCTGGTCGAGGCGACCATCGCCGGATTCGTGCAGCCGTCACAGCGGGAGCTGCTCGCGCCGTACGCGGAGAAGTACTTCACGGCGATCGATCGCGTGTGGGCCGAGCGTTCCATCCAGATCGGGATGGATGTGGTGAGGGGCCTGTTCCCGTCGCTCCAGGATTCCCCGGAGACGCTGGACGCGACGGACGTATGGCTCACCGCCCACAAGGACGCGCCGCCGGCGCTGCGCAGGCTGGTGCTCGAGGCACGCGACGACCTGGCGCGCACCCTGCGCGGGCAGGGGTGCGATGCGCAGGCGGCCCGCTAGTGCTGTGGCCGGAAGGGTTTGCCGGTGAACCTTTCCGGTCGCCGCACTAGGTCGGCTTCGGGGCAGGTGCGGCGCGCGGGCGGCTCGGGGGGAGCGGCCGCCCGCCGAGGGGTGGCGGTCTATAGGTACGCAGGGACGACAGTTACGAAATACGAGGATCGGAACCCGTAACCCTCCGCCGCCCCCACCCGCACCAGCCTCTTTCGGCAGTCGAACGCGCGTACTTTAGCGCCGTGTTGTCCGCATTTGTCGACAGGCGTGTAACAGCGGTTAGGAGCCGCCCCGGGCGCGGGAACTCCGGGGTCATGACCCACGACACCCCGCTCTCCCCCCGCCCCCTCCGTCATCTGACGGAGGTTCAGCGCCGGGTGCTGACCACGGCACAGCTGCGCGCCCACGGTGTGACCGCAGCCGAGACCACCGAGCACTGCCGGCCCGGCGGCCCCTGGCAGCAGTTCCTGCCGGGCGTGTACCTGCTGCATCCGGGCCCACCGACCTCCGAGGAACGCCTGCACGCGGTGCTGCTCTACGCCACGCGCTCCTCGCTCGAGGGCCCGTCGCCCGGGGTCCCGTCCCAGCCGGGCTCCGACGGCGCACGCCCCCCGGTGCGCCAGGCGGACGCGATGATCACGGGCTTGGCCGCGCTGACGCTGTACGGCTTCTGCTGCACGCCCCCGTTGACGTCGCTGGAGAAGATCGACGTCCTGGTCCCGCGCCTGCGCAGGCTGCGCAGCGCGGGCTGTGCGCGGGTGGTCCGCACACCGGTGCTGCCGGGTGCGCGGCTGGTGACCGGCCTGCCCGTGGCACCGGTACCGCGGGCTGTGGCCGACGCGGTGGCACAGCTGGCCGATGCGGGCACGGTGCGCCGTCTGCTGACCGAGGCGGTGCGCGTCAGTCACTGCGAACCGGCGGCGATCGTACGGGAGTTGAAGCAGGCAAAGCTGCTGAGCCGCCCGCACGTGGTGGACGCGGTGGACTCGCTCCTGGCGGAGGGCCGGGCGATGGCCGAGGAGCGCCTGTACCGCATGGTGCGCGAGTACGGCCTCCCGAACCCGGTGTGGAACGTCGACCTGAGGCTCCCGGGCGGACCCTGCCTCGGCGGGCTGGACGCGTACTGGCCCGAGCAGGCGGTGGCCCTGGAACTCGACACCCGGGCACCGCGCCACGGCGTCCAGCAGGAGGACGACGCGGTGTGGTCGGGGTACGCCCGCAAGCGCGAACACCTGGAGCGACTCGGCATCACGGTCGTCCACATCACGCCGAAGAAGCTGCGCGAGGGGCTGGAGCAGCAGGCGACCGTGGTCCGCACGGCCTTGATGGCGTCGGCGGACCGGGAGCCGGCCGCCTATGTCGTGGTGCTGCCCCGCTAGGCATCACCGGGACGGTCAGGAGGGGAGAGGAGGGGCCGCCGGCTTCCCGGCGGCCCCTCCTCCATGGCCGGCCCGCTCCCGTCCGGCCTCGACGGTGAGGTGCCCGTGTGCACCCTGACGGGCGGACGTCGTCCCGGTCAGAGCGGCTCCGGCAGGGGCGGCTCGGGCAGCGACGGCCTGATCGGCTCCGTGTGGACCTGGTCGATGAGCGCGGCGTACGACGCGATCATGCGTGTGCGGCTGAATCGCTCGCGGCTGCGGGCGACGACGGGCTCGAGACCGGGGCGCGCGGCGACCGCGTCACTCCAGGCCCGCGCGATCGCGACGGGGTCAGGCGGGGTGACGAAACCGTGCCCGGCCACGATCGCCGCGCTGTCGCCCACATCGGTGGCAACCGGGACGGCTCCGCACATCATGCCCTCGATCAGGCACAGCGGAGCCGCCTCGCCCCAGGCCGAGGTCAGCCCCACCACATCGGCGGCCGCGTAGAGGGCCTCCATGTCACGCCGCACCCCGAGCCGGTGCAGCCGCTCCGTGAGCCGCAGGTCGTCCCCGAACACGGCGTCGATGTCGGCACGCAGCCCGGGCTGGTCCTCGGTCATGCCGGCGCCGCACATCAGCACGTGCCCGTCGGGCTCGTGCCGCAGCCACTCCCGGGCGGCGCGCAGGAAGAGGGGGACGTTCTTCATCGCGTCGTACCGGGCCGCGAACACGACGACCGGCGCCGTCTCCGGTATGCCGAGCGCCGCCCGCAGCTGGACGCGGCGAGCCGGGTCGGGCCGGAAGCGCAGCAGGTCGACGCCGTTGGGGATGATGTGCAGCAGCTCGGCCGGAACACCGGCGGCCTCGTAGGCGGCCCGGGTCGACTCGGCGCAGCAGACGCAGGCCGCCACCGTGCCGTCGGCGATGGCGGCCTTCAGCTCGCCGAGCGCCACACCCTGGTTCTCCGGATCCGAGCGATGCAGGCCGACCACCACCGGGCGGCGCGGCAGACCCGCCTGGTTGAGCAGGCCGAGCGGCTGCTCCTTGAGCGAGAGAATGACGTCGGCGCCCGCCATCGCCCTCGCCGTCGCCGCCAGTTCCGGCCCGGTGAACCGGGTGGGATCGGCTGTGAAGGCTCCGGGCAGCCCGAACGTACGGCCCAGGGAGGTGACCTCCACCCCGGCCGTGGTCAGCGACCGGTAGGAGGCGTCGTCCTCCATCCTCTGCCGGGTGGCTTCACGGAGCACCTCCCCGTGGATGCTCAGCACACGGTGGTGCTGGCCGCCCTCCTGCAGCCCCAGGACGACGTCGGTGTGGAGGATCCGGGCGCCACCGGAGAAGAAGCCCTCGTAGACCGAGAGCACGCGCAGACCGTGCCTCGTCAGCACACGACCACCCGCCTTGCACACATAGCGAACCATCCCCGTGAACAGCGGGTTGTCCGATATGAGGCGGCATAGATGTTTCAGACAAATGAACGGTGCGTCTCGTGTCCGGGTCGGATCGATTTACACCGCAATCCCGCGCTGTGGAATGCATTGGCCCACCGGTGTTCCCGGTGTGGCCATGAGGGGATGACCGAGTCGATCACCACAGCGATCACGACCGCCGACGGGCGGCGGTACGTCGTCCGGGAGGCCGGCCCACCGCCGTCACGGTCGCCGTCGCCCCCGCTCCCGGCAGTCCCCCGCGTACGGACTCGTCGCCCCCTGTGTCACCGATGAGCGTCGGTCGGCGAGAGAGACCGCACCCAGGGGAGCGGGTTTGCCCGGCGGTAGGCGAGTTGAGCGGGCTTCAGCCCTTCCTGAGCACCAGCTCCGCGTTGCGGTCCGTCGCGTTGCCCGCCAGGGTCATGTCGGCTCCGGGGGCGTTGAAGGACAGCTCACGGTAGAGGGCGGCCAGGCCCGTCTGGGTGAGGTCCGACGTCGTCCGCGATGCGGAAGGAGTAGTACTGCGTGCCGGTGTCCACGTTCGCCGACGAGTAGCCGTGCCCGACCGGGCCGCGGCCGGAGTACTGGGGGTCGAGGTGGGCCTTGAGGTACTCGGCGGGGGTGTAGGGGGCGCGCTTCTCGTCCGGGGTGACCGAGCGCATGTCGCGGGTGTGGGCCTTGAGCAGGTCGCCGAACCGGATGCCCCCGGGGTCCGTGGCGTTCTTGATCGCGTCCTGGAGCTTCTTCGCCTCCGTCGCGGACAGGCTCATCAGCTTCTTGCCGCCGATCGCGTACTCGGCGAGGTACGGGTCACCGTGCGCGTAGCAGCCGAGCGGCAGGGCGTCATGGTTGCCGACCGTGGAGTACCAGGGCAGGTTGAGGCCGGGGCTGCGCACCTCACGGATCGCGGCATCCAGGAAGCCCTGGATGTGCGGGAAACCGAGCCGCTTGTCGGCGTCCTGCACGGACGACTCGGGCTGCCAGTACAGCGTGAGCCCGCTGTTCTGCACGCCCTCGTAGTGCCGCGGGTCACCCGAGTTGGGGGTGATGCGGCCGCCGCTCATGATCTGCATGAACCACTCGAGTTCGGACTTCGCGTTGTTGTCCGTGTTGTCGCCGGTGGTCATGACGAAGTGCAGCGGTGCACCGGTGACGGGCGCCCCACGCAGCGAGTTGACACGCTCGACCAGCGAGACGGCGCCGGCCACGGTCAGCGCCTCGTGGGGCCGCCAGGCGTGCCGGTCGGTGGAGCGCAGGAACTCAAGGCGCAGCGGGTGCTGGCTGTCCATCAGATGCAGGTCGGTGAACTGCACGAACGCGGCGAGGGCGGTACGGCGATCGGCGCGGCCGGACCGGGGTGCGGCCAGCTCGCCGCGCACGACGCGGCTCCAGCCGGGACCGTCGCCGAGGCGGCGGTAACCCGAGGCGGTGCGCGGCGCGGCGACACCGGCGAGCGTGGTGCCCGCCGTATAGGGAGCGACGGCTGCGGACCGCGCCTGCCGGGAGACGACGGCGTGGGCCTCCTCGGCGGCGGGGTGAGCCGGGCCGGTAGCGGGGCGTGACGAGGCGCCGGCGGCGAGGCTGTCCGCAGGGCGCAGCGCGAGTCCGAGGCCCGCGGTGAGCGACACCGCCCCGGCGGCGGCAAGCAGGTTGCGACGATTCAGAGCAGCCGCAGTGGCGACAGAGCGTATGCGCGACATGGCGCGTCTCCCCAAGTGCGAACGCGTCAGCAGTGGTCGCGGGACGGTCGCAGCCGCGAACCTCCCGCTCACTCTGGATCGTTGGCACCAGGGGTGACCTGGACGTTAACGAGGCGGCAACGCACAGCGCCGATCGCCGTACGTGGATCTTGGACCACCACGTGCGTCCACGACACCTCTCCGAGCGGCCGGAAGACAGTCACTCAGTGTTCATCTTCCGGGGTATTCGAAGCTATTCCCCGGGGAATGCGGGCCGGCCGGCCTCGGGACGCTGTCGCCACAGCGCGAGCCCCGCGTCGACGAGCCCGATGCGTCTCAGCCCGGGCACGGCGGTGAGGTCCTGCCAGGCCGCCAGGTCTGTGGAGCCTCCGACCTCGTTGCGCAGTTCGCCGCCGACAACGCGCCCCTCGTACACGAGGCGTACGCCGTGGTGGTCGACGGTGCGGCCGAAGCGACCGCGCAGGCTGCGGCGGATCGAGTCCACTCCGAGCAGTCCGACGAGCTCGATACGGTAGCCGGTCTCCTCCTCCACCTCCCGCAGGGCGGTGTCATAGGGGTCCTCACCGTGTTCCATGCCACCCCCCGGCAGGGTCCACTCGGGCGTGCCGTCGACTCCGGGCATACGGGCCAGCAGCAGTCGGCCGTCACGCACACAGACGGCGTAGGCCGCCACCCTCAAGTTCTTGCGCACTCGGGGACGTTAACCGCCGGGCCGGGATTGGCAGGCAAGTATTCGGCCGGGGGCCGGCGCAGCATCAGGGCGGCTTCCGGCTCCGCGACCTCCGCCACCACGAAGCGGATCCTCCGGTCCCGGTCCGCGCCCCGGTTCAGGAGGCGGGTGGGCGTGCCCTCGGGATCGCCACTTCTTCGGTCCGTCATGGACGGCTCCCCCGCCGGCGCTCGATGACGGCCGCCGCAACCGCATGATTGCGTTCCGTCACCGTGCGTCACCTGCGGGGGCGGGGCGCCGCGCACTACGCGCGCAACCGGGACAGCCAGCTCAGAAGAATGTCATATCCTGCACCGCTAAGTCCCCGATGACGCATGGCGGGATCACGCCATGACTCCATCCCGTCTCGGTCAACTCTCCCCAAACATCTGTCCCCTGGGTAAAGCTGAGCGGTCGTCCGGACCCGAAATCCGGACGGCCGCGGCCAGGACCGATCCACCACCGGGTTCCGGCCGCTCCACCCTCGTTTCTTTACCTACAAGGGATGCCGATGACGACCGACCCTCAGCGCGCCCCGATATCGGGCGCGAGACGTGTGGCCCGCATAGCCGTCGCCACCGGTCTCATGGCCGCGCTCTCCGCGGCCGGGCCAATACCCCTGGCCTTCTCCGCGACCCACCAGCCGGCCTCGGCCGACCCGGCCGCCAAGTCCGCGAGCGCCAAGCTCGGTTCGGACGACGCGGACCTCCTCGCCGACGCCAAGGCCGACGGCGCCAAGAACGTCACGATGATGATCGCCACGGCCCCCGGGCAGACCGAGCAGGTCGCCAAGGAGCTGGACGCGGTCAAGGGCGGCTCCGTGGGCCGCACCTACGACAAGCTCGGCTACGTCCGCGCCACCGTGCCGACCGGCAAGGCGGACGCGGCCATCGCCGCCGCCGAGAAGCTGTCCTCCGTGCACGCCATCGACCTGCGGCAGGAGATCCCGCTCGACGACCCGACGCCGAGCGCGGACACCGCCAAGGGCGCCACGTCCGGTGGGACGGCGACCACTTACCCGGCGCCGAACAAGAACACCCCGGCCGAGAACCCGTACAACCCGTCCTTCGAGACGGGCGCCGTCGACTTCGTGAAGGACCACCCGAAGGCGGACGGCCGCGGCATCACCATCGGCATCCTCGACTCGGGCGTCGACCTCGGCCACCCGGCGCTGCAGAAGACCAGCACCGGCGAGCGGAAGATCGTCGACTGGGTGACGTCGACCGACCCCGTGGCCGACGGCGACGGCACCTGGCGGCGGATGAACACCCCGGTCAGCGGCCCGACGTTCACCATCGCGGGCGCGACTTGGACGGCCCCCGCGGGCGACTACAAGTTCAACCTGTTCCGCGAGTCCTACACCGCGGGCGGTGACGCCGCGGGCGACTCCAACCGCGACGGCGACACCACCGACGTCTGGGGCGTGCTCTACGACGCGGCCGCCGGCACGGTCCGGGTGGACCTGAACAACAACTTCGATTTCAGCGACGACACGCCGATGAAGCCGTACAAGGACGGCTTCCAGGTCGGCTACTTCGGCACCGACGACCCGGCGACCGATGTCGTCGAGCGTCAGCCGTTCGTCGTCGAGATCCGCAAGGACGTCGTCTACAACGCGGCGGGCGCCAAGTCCGACTACGTCAACATCGGCGTCATCGAGTCCGAGCACGGCACCCACGTGGCGGGCATCACCGCCGCCAACGGCCTGTTCGGCGGCAAGATGAACGGCGCCGCCCCCGGCGCGAAGATCGTCTCCTCGCGTGCCTGCACCTGGACCGGCGGCTGCACCAACGTCGCGCTCACCGAGGGCATGATCGACCTCGTCGTCAACCGCGGCGTCGACATCGTCAACATGTCCATCGGCGGCCTCCCGGCGCTCAACGACGGCAACAACGCGCGCGCCGAGCTGTACACCCGGCTCATCGACACCTACGGCGTCCAGCTGGTGATCTCCGCGGGCAACTCCGGCCCCGGCACCAACACCATCGGCGACCCCGGCCTCGCGAACAAGGTGATCTCGGTCGGCGCGGGCATCTCCAAGGAGACCTGGGCCGCCAACTACGGCTCGCAGGTGGAGAAGGACTACCAGCTCATGCCCTTCTCCTCGCGCGGTCCGCGCGAGGACGGCGGCTTCACGCCGACGCTGGTCGCGCCCGGCGCCGCGATCAACTCCACCCAGACCTGGCTGCCGGGCTCCCCGGTCGCCGAGGCGGGCTACTCGCTGCCGGCCGGCTACTCCATGCTCCAGGGCACCTCGATGGCCTCCCCGCAGGCCACGGGCGCCTCGGCGCTGCTCCTGTCGGCCGCCGAGCAGAAGGGCATCGACCTGACGCCCGCGAAGCTGCGCACGGCCCTCACCTCGACGGCCGACCACATCCCGGGTGCTCAGGCCTACGAGGAAGGCGCGGGCAGGATCAACATCGTCGACGCCTGGGACGCGATCCGCGACGACGCCACCTCGCACGACTACACGGTGAAGGCCCCGGTCGACACCGCGATCGACTTCGCCCTGAAGACCCCGGGCTTCGGCACCGGCCTGTACGACCGCGAGGGCGGGCTCAAGGCCGGAGAGAGGAAGACGTACGAGATCACGGTCACGCGTACGTCCGGCCCGGACAAGGCGGTCCGCCACGAGCTGCACTTCGAGAACAACTACGGCGACACCTTCAGGATCCTCGGCTCCGACGAGGTGAACCTGCCGCTGAACCGGCCGGTGACCGTCAAGGTCCAGGCCGCGCCGCGGTCGGCCGGCATCAAGAGCGCGATCCTTGAGGTCGACGACCCGAGGACCGAGGGGCTCGACGAGCAGATCCTGACGACGGTCGTGGTCTCGACTCCGCTCACGTACACCTACTCGACGTCGAGTTCGGTGCAGCGCAACAGCAGCCAGTCGTACTTCGTGACCGTGCCCGAGGGCGCGACGTCACTCGAGGTCGCGATCGGTGGGCTCAAGGACAAGAGCCAGACCCGGTTCATCGCGATCCACCCGTACGGTGTTCCGGTCGACGCGACCTCGACCCCGGTCTGCTACAACAACTACCTCGACGGCAACGGCTGCAGGCCCGACGTCCGTTCGTACGCCGACCCGCAGGCCGGTGTCTGGGAGATCGAGGTCGAATCGCGCCGTACCTCGCCACTGCTCGACAACCCCTACAAGCTGGACGTCACCGTCCTCGGGGCGGCCTTCGACCCGGAGACCGTGACCGTGCCCGAGGCCAAGGTCGGCAGCCCGGCCGCCGCCTCCTGGAAGGTGACCAACGGGTACGCGGCCATCTCCGGCGGTCTCGAGGGCGGCCCGCTCGGCTCCTCGAAGTCGGCCCGGCCGACCATCAAGGACGGCGAGACGCAGACCGGCACGGTCGAGGTGCCCGCGGGGGCCACGTCGCTGGACGTCGCCATCGGCAATGTCTCCGACACGGCCGCCGACCTCGACCTGACGGTCTACGACGCGAGCGGCGAGCCGGTCGCGCAGTCCGCGGACGGCGACTCCGAGGAGTCGGTGCACATCGCCTCTCCCGCCGCCGGCACGTACACCGTCGAGATCGTGGGCTACTCGGTCCCGTCCGGTTCGACGGCGTACGACTACCGGGACGTGTTCTTCTCCCCCGCGCTCGGCCAGGTGACGGTCGACGAGTCGGCGCCGGTGAAGCTCGGCACGGGTGACTCCGCGACGGTGTCCGGCACGGTCACCGCGACCGCCGCGGCTCCCGAGGGCCGGGAGTTCTTCGGCCAGGTCCGCCTCGTCAACGCGCGCGGCACCACCGTGGGCGTGGGCAATGTGAAGATCGAGAAGGTCACGCCGTAGCGATCACGGCACTGGGGGCGGGCGTCCTGCGGGCGCCCGCCCTTCGCCGTCCCGGGGCGGTGCCGGCCACGCGCGGCCGGCACCGCCCCGGCCGTGGCTCAGGTCGACCCGTCCGAAGGGCACGTGGTGTGCCGCGCGCCGGGCAGTGCCTTGGTGATCCACGCACGATTCGCGGCGATCCGGTCGCCGCCCACGGCCCACAGGCTCGCGTGGTCGGTGCCCCGCGCCACCTCGACGAGCACCTGCTGACCCCGGCGCGGCTGCGGCTCCGCGTCACCGTCGAGGACGAACGTGACCTGGGCCGGACCGTGGTCGGGCTTGTAGCGGCGGGTGACGGTCAGCACGATCCGGGACCCTTGCGCGTGCTGCGGCTCCACCCGGGCGACGATCCCCTCGACGACGAGCCGGTCGCAGGCCAGGGTGAGCTCCGGATCGGACGGCGGGGGCCCGTCGCCCGACCGCCTGTCCGCCGCCCCGGAGCCGCTCTTGGCGTCGGCCGCGCCCGCGCTCTTGGACTCAGCGGTGTCCGCTCCCCCGTTCTGCGTGACGAGCCGGCCCAACCCGACGACGGTCATCAGGGCCACCACGGCCGCCAGGGACCCGAGCGCGATCCGCAGGGCGCGGCGGCGGCGCACGGGGCCCGCCGGACGCGGAGCGGGGTGGTGGCTCGGGGTCACCACCGACGACGGTGTCCCGGCCGGCGGAACCGCCAGCGCCTCCCCGATGAGCGTCAGTTGCTCGCGCAGCAGCGCCACGTCGTCCAGTGCCGCCCGGTGCCCGGCCATGAACTCGGCGTCGGCCCGCGCGGCGCCCGGCAGCGGCTCGCCGGTGATCGCGACCATGAGCGCGTCGGCGCCGTCGTACTCGGCGGCCACGTCACACCACCTCGTCCTCGTGCAGACGGTCGCGCAGCGCGCGGACCGCCGAGTGGAGCCTGCTCTTGACCGTGCCCTCGGGGATATCGAGTTCCTCCGCGATCCCCCGGACGGGCAGATCGGCGTAGAAGCGCAGGACGAGGACCTGGCGCTGGGCGTCGGGCAACTCGTCCAGACCCTGGGCCACGGCGAGCTGGAGAAGACGGGAGTCCTCGCCCGAGATGTGCTCCGGCTGTCTGAGGGAGGCCAGCCGCTCGCCGAGGCGCTCCTGGCGGCGCTTGGCCCGGTGCCAGTCCATGGCCAGGTTCGAGGCGACGACCGCCGCCCAGGCGGACACATCACGCGGCGCGTCGCGCCCGCTCGCGGCCCGCTCCAGCAGCCGCAGGCGGACCTGCTGCACCCCGTCCGGCAGGTCCGCCTGCGGCACCCCGCCGAGTGCGAGCACCGCCCGCACCCGACGTTCCTGGGCCGCGTCCAGAGGGTCGTCCACCGCGTGGTCCGCCCCCCGCCCGCGGCGGGCGTTTCTGCGCAGCACAGCCACCCCTCCCCTTGCGCGTTTCCTCTACGACGCCGCAGAGGCCCAAAACGTTCGGGCGACCCGTGCGACTCGCGGCAGAGGCGTACGTCACACCGTGTATGCGCCCGATGGCCGCGGGCAGGCACGGAGCAGCAGAGCTTGCGGCGCGGGGCGTTCACCGAGCGAATTTCTCCAGCTCACCATGGGTGGACACGGGACGTCCGCAACCGGCGTCGGGGCCGTCGCGTCCCATTCCTCGGGCGTACAGCGCAAAGAATTGGACAGGCGGCCCGGGGTCGGCCGCATGATGGAAAAGCCTCGGCCGGGCATCACACACGTAAAGACACGCAGAGGGAGTCGCCGTGAGGGTCGGAATCGTCGGAGCCACCGGTCAGGTCGGCACGGTCATGCGCAGGATCCTCGCCGAGCGGAACTTCCCGGTCACGGAGCTGCGTCTGTTCGCCTCGGCGCGTTCGGCGGGATCGGTCCTCGACGGTGTGACGGTGGAGGACGCGGCGACCGCCGACTACACCGGCCTGGACATCGTGCTGTTCTCGGCGGGCGGCGCGACCTCGAAGGCGCTGGCCGAGAAGGTCGCCTCGCAGGGCGCCGTGGTGATCGACAACTCCTCCGCGTGGCGCAGGGACCCGGACGTGCCGCTCGTGGTCTCCGAGGTGAACCCGCACGCGGTCGTGAACCGGCCGAAGGGCATCATCGCCAATCCGAACTGCACGACGATGGCCGCGATGCCGGTGCTGAAGCCGCTGCACGACGAGGCGGGCCTGGAAGCGCTGGTCGCCACCACCTACCAGGCGGTCTCCGGCTCGGGCCTCGCGGGCGTCGCGGAGCTGCACAACCAGGCCCAGAAGGTGGTCGCGGACGCCGACAGGCTGACCCACGACGGCGAGGCGGTCGACTTCCCCGAGCCGCAGGTCTACAAGCGCCCGATCGCCTTCAACGTGGTGCCCTTCGCGGGCAACCTGGTGGACGACGGTCTGAACGAGACGGACGAGGAGCAGAAGCTCCGCAACGAGTCCCGCAAGATCCTGGAGATCCCCGGGCTGAAGGTCTCCGGCACCTGTGTGCGCGTCCCGGTCTTCTCCGGTCACTCCCTCCAGGTCAACGCCCGTTTCGCGCGTCCGCTGTCGGTGGAGCGTGCGACGGAGCTGCTGGCCGGCGCCCCCGGCGTCGTCCTCTCCGACATCCCGACCCCGCTCGAGGCGGCCGGCAAGGACCCGTCGTACGTGGGCCGTGTACGCAGGGACGAGACCGTGGAGAACGGCCTCGCCCTGTTCGTCTCCAGCGACAACCTCCGCAAGGGGGCGGCCCTGAACGCCGTGCAGATCGCGGAGCTGGTGGCGGCCGAGCTGAACGAGTAACCGACGGCACGCGGATGGGGCGTCCACCGGTGACCGGTGGACGCCCCATCCACGTGTTCAGAGCGCGAGGTGCCGCCGCAGCGCGGCATCGATCTCGGCCAGGCGCCGACGCGGCACCGTGCCGATCGGGCGCAGCAGCCTCTCCCGGGCGAGAGCGCGTACTTGCTCGCACTGCACCTTGGAATCCTTCGCGAGGCCGCACTCCTCTGCCGGCAGCAGGACCTGGAACGGGTACACCCGGGCGGTGTTCGTCGTCAGCGGCACCAGCGTGACGACACCGCGGCCGGTCCGCTCGACGGCCGCGTTTGCACCGTTGTTCGAGACGATCACTGCCGGACGCGCCTTGTTGACCTCGCTGCCACGCGCGGGCTCGTAGTCGACCAGATAGATGTCACCGCGCTTCATCAGTGAGCCCGTCCCCCGAGAACCGGTCCCAGAACTCCGCGTCCTCGCTCCCCTCCCACTCGGCGAAGGCGTCCGCGTACTCCTGCTCCAGCTGTGCTTGCCGCAGCAGTTCGATCGCGGCGTGTATGACGGCCGACCGGGACTCGGCATCGGTACGCGCGGCGTACTCGTCGACGAAGGCGACGTCCTCCTGCGGCAGACTCACACTGATCTTCATACACTTGATGCTACCAAGAGTAGGAAAACAATGGCTACCGCGAGCCGGGCCCCGCTCATGGAAGGATGGCGCAACCCACACATAACGAGGAGATGACCGCGTGCCTGGCACAAACCTGACTCGCGAAGAGGCGCAGCAGCGGGCGAAGCTGCTCACCGTTGACTCGTACGAGATCGATCTCGACCTCTCCGGCGCGCAGGAGGGCGGAACCTACCGGTCCGTGACCACGGTGCGCTTCGACTCCGCCGAGACCGGCGCGGAGTCCTTCATCGACCTGGTGGCCCCCACCGTCCACGAAGTCACTCTGAACGGCGACGCCCTCGACCCCGTCGAGGTCTTCAAGGACTCGCGGATCGCACTCCCCGGCCTCCTCGAGGGCCGGAACGTGCTCCGCGTGGTAGCCGACTGCGCGTACACCAACACCGGCGAGGGCCTGCACCGCTTCGTCGACCCCGTGGACGACCAGGCGTACCTCTACACCCAGTTCGAGGTGCCGGACGCCCGCCGCGTCTTCGCGTCCTTCGAGCAGCCGGATCTCAAGGCGACCTTGCAGTTCACGGTTAAGGCGCCCGGCGGCTGGACCGTCATCTCCAACTCGCCCACGCCCGAGCCCAAGGACGACGTCTGGGTCTTCGAGCCGACGCCGCGGATCTCCACCTATGTCACCGCGTTGATCGTGGGCCCGTACCACTCCGTGCACAGCGTGTACGAGAAGGACGGCCGGTCCGTCCCGCTCGGCATCTACTGCCGGCCCTCCCTCGCCGAGTTCCTCGACTCGGACGCGATCTTCGAGGTGACCCGCCAGGGCTTCGACTGGTTCCAGGAGAAGTTCGACTACGCGTACCCGTTCAAGAAGTACGACCAGCTCTTCGTGCCGGAGTTCAACGCGGGCGCGATGGAGAACGCGGGCGCGGTCACGATCCGTGACCAGTACGTCTTCCGGTCCAAGGTGACGGACGCGTCCTACGAGGTGCGGGCGGAGACCATCCTGCACGAGCTGGCCCACATGTGGTTCGGCGACCTCGTGACCATGGAGTGGTGGAACGACCTGTGGCTGAACGAGTCGTTCGCCACCTACACCTCCATCGCCTGCCAGGCGTACCACCCCCAGTCCCGCTGGCCGCACTCCTGGACCACGTTCGCCAACTCCATGAAGACGTGGGCGTACCGGCAGGACCAGCTGCCGTCGACGCACCCGATCATGGCGGAGATCAACGACCTGGACGACGTGCTCGTCAACTTCGACGGCATCACGTACGCCAAGGGCGCCTCGGTCCTCAAGCAGCTCGTCGCCTACGTCGGTATGGACGAGTTCTTCCGCGGCGTGCAGGCGTACTTCAAGCGGCACGCCTACGGCAACACGCGCCTGTCCGACCTGCTGGGTGCCCTGGAGGAGACCTCCGGCCGCGACCTGAGGACCTGGTCGAAGAAGTGGCTGGAGACCGCGGGCATCAACGTCCTCCGCCCGCAGATCGAGACCGACGACGACGGCGTCATCACCTCCTTCGCCATCCGCCAGGAGGCTCCCGCCCTCCCGGCCGGCGCCAAGGGCGAGCCCACCCTGCGTCCGCACCGCATCGCCATCGGCCTCTACGACCTCGACGCCGACAGCGGCAAGCTGCTGCGCGCCGAGGACGGCCGGATCGAGCTGGACGTCGACGGCGAGCTGACCGCCGTACCGCAGCTGACCGGACGGCGCCGCCCGGACGTCGTCCTGCTCAACGACGACGATCTGTCGTACGCGAAGGTCCGCCTCGACGAGCGATCCCTCGCCTTCGTCACCGAGCACCTGGGCGATTTCGACTCGTCACTGCCGCGCGCCCTGTGCTGGGCCTCGGCCTGGGACATGACGCGGGATGCGGAGCTGGCGACCCGCGACTACCTGTCCCTGGTCCTGTCCGGCATCGGCAAGGAGTCCGACATCGGCGTCGTGCAGTCGCTGCAGCGCCAGGTGAAGCTGGCCGTCGACCTGTACGCCGACCCGTCCGCGCGGGCGGCACTGCTGACCCGGTGGACGGACGCGACCCTGGCCCATCTGCGCTCGGCCGAGCCGGGCAGCGACCACCAGCTGGCCTGGGCCCGCGCCTTCGCGGCCACGGCCCGTACGCCGGAGCAGCTGGACCTGCTGGAGGCGCTGCTCGACGGCTCGCAGACCATGGAGGGACTCGTCGTCGACACCGAGCTGCGCTGGGCGTTCGTGCAACGGCTCGCGGCGGTGGGCCGCTTCGACGAGACGGAGATCGCCGGCGAGCTGGAGCGGGACAAGACCGCCGCCGGCGAGCGGCACGCGGCGACCGCGCGGGCCGCGCGCCCGACCCCTGAGGCCAAGGCGGAGGCCTGGGCGTCGGTCGTCGAGTCCGACAAGCTGCCCAACGCCGTGCAGGAGGCGGTGATCGCGGGCTTCGTCCAGACCGACCAGCGCGAACTGCTCGCCCCCTACACGGACAAGTACTTCGAGGTGGTCAAGGACATCTGGGAGTCCCGCTCGCACGAGATGGCCCAGCAGATCGTGGTCGGGCTCTACCCGTCGATCCAGGTCTTTGAGGAGACGTCGGCGAAGACGGACTCCTGGCTGACCTCGGCCGAGCCGTCCCCGGCGCTGCGTCGTCTGATCATGGAGTCGCGCGCGGGCGTCGAGCGCGCGCTCAAGGCGCAGGCGGCGGACGCGGCAGCCGCCTAGTCGCCCCCGATGCGCGGAGGGCGCCCGGCGGTCTGCCGGGCGCCCTCTGCACGATGTGGCCAGCACCGCCCTACCGGTCAGTTCGGGCCCGTCCACCTGACCAGCGCCGCCTCGGTCTGCACGACGTCCGGTTCCTCGGCCGCCCACGCCACATACCCGTCGGGACGTACGAGCACGGTCGTCCACCGCCCGCTCGCCCAGTCCGCCGTCCGTCGCGCTGGCCCGCGAGGAGGTCGTGGCCTGGCTGGCGCCGACGGTCCGGCGCTATCTCACGGCGACGCACCCCCAGACGCCCCCCTAGACGGCGACGCGCCCCTAGACGGCGACGCGCCCCTGGACGGCGGTGCATCCCTGGAGGCGGCACCCCTCGCACGGTCGAGACCCACGCCTCGACACATGAGGCGGCGCCCGGGCGCCCACGCCCGGTACGTCCATATGGGTGAAAGACATCGAGGGAGCCCGCGCGCCGTAGAGGTGCGCGGACTCCCTCGCGGAAGTAGGAGAAGGCGGAAGTCCCGCGGGCCCGACGGAGGGCCCGCGGCTCGGCGGGGCGTCAGCCCTGCTTCGCCTGCTTGCGGGTCTTGCCGGTGACCACGACCAGACCGGCGATGACCGCGAACAGCACGAGCGGCGCCGCCACGAAGAGCCCCAGCGTCTCAGCCACGCTCAGGCCCGTGCCGGGGTCGTCACCGTCGTCGCGGGTCAGCGCGAGCGCAGGGGACGACATGAGCAGCATCATCAGCGTCGTACCGGCGGCCAGGGCGCCGGCGCGCAGGGCGTTCTTCTTGTCCACGGTGCCAAAGTAGCGAACGCCGGAACAGCCCGCGCGGCCGGGGGTGCGCTACGGCCCGCTCCCCGTCACCCGCCCTGCCCCCGCAACACGCCCACCAGCGCGTGCAGCCGCGGAGAGGCCGCCAGGTCCTCCAGGGTCACCGGCTGTCCCTCCGCGTCCGCTATCGGCAGTCGCCAGTTCGGGTACTCGTCCCAGGTGCCCGGCAGGTTCTGCGGGCGGCGGTCGCCCACCGCGTCGGGGAGCCAGACGCCGATCAGCCTGGCGGGGGTGCGCAGCAGGAAGCGGTGGACCGCCTGGATCTCCCTCTCCTCGGACACCACCGAGACCCCTCCGCTCGCCCCTTTCAGCAGCCCCAGCCGGGACAGCAGGGCGAGCCACTCACCGGTGTCGGTGGCCGCGGCGGCGCGCTCCTGGTCCAGGGGGCGGGTCAGCAGACCGAGCCGGTCGCGGAGTTCGACGTGTTCGCCGGTGAGCCGGGCGGCGGTCGACGGCAGGTCGTGGGTGGTGGCGGTGGCCAGGCAGTCAGCGCGCCAGCGCTCGGGCGGCAGTGGCTGCCCGGTGCCTTCCCAGTCGCGCTCGAACCACAGGACGGACGTGCCGAGCACTCCGCGCTCGTGCAGTGTCTCGCGCACCCCGGGCTCCACCGTTCCGAGGTCCTCGCCGATGACCAGCGATCCGGCGCGCGAGGCTTCCAGCACCAGGACGGCGAGCATGGCCTCGGCGTCGTACCGGACGTAGGTTCCCTCCGTGGGAGGCTGCCCCTGCGGCACCCACCACAGCCGGAACAGGCCCATCACGTGGTCGATGCGCAGGGCGCCCGCGTGCCGCAGCAGAGCGCGCAGCAGCCGGCGGAAGGGGGCGTAGCCGGACGCGGCGAGGCGGTCGGGGCGCCAGGGCGGCAGACCCCAGTCCTGGCCACGTGCGTTGAAGGCGTCCGGTGGGGCGCCCACCGACATGCCGGCCGCGAGGTACTCCTGTTGCGCCCATGCATCGGCGCCGCCCGGGTGCACACCGACCGCGAGGTCGTGGATCAGACCGACCGCCATCCCGGCGTCCCTCGCAGTGCGCTGGGCGGTGCCGAGCTGGGCGTCGGTCAGCCAGGCGAGCCGACTGTGGAAGTCGATACGGTCCATCAACTCGGCGCGGGCGCGCGCCGTCTCGGGCGAACGCGGATCGCGCAGCCCGGGGGGCCAGCCGTGCCAGTCGGTGCCGTACGACTCCGCGAGCGCACACCAGGTCGCGTAGTCCTCCAGGACCTCGCCCTCCTGGGCGAGGAAGTCGGCATAGGCGGCCCGGCGTCCGGGTCCGAGCGGCACCGCGTGCACGAGTTCGAGCGCCTCGCGCTTGAGCTCCCACACGGCGTCCCGGTCGATCAACTCGCCCTTGTCGACGACGGATTCCCGCAGCCGCGCGGCGCGCTCCAGCAGCGTACGCAGGCGGGTCTGGTCCTCGACGTGGGGGAACTCGGGAACGTCCTCGACGCGCAGATGCACGGGGTCGGGGAAGCGGCGGGAGGAGGGACGGTACGGGGAGGGGTCGGTGGGAGCGCCGGGTACGGCCGCGTGCAAGGGATTGACCTGCACGAATCCGGCGCCGAGCGCGCGTCCGGCCCAGGCCGTCAGCTCGGCGAGGTCACCGAGGTCCCCCATGCCCCAGGAGCGCTGGGAGAGCAGGGAGTAGAGCTGGACGAGCAGTCCGTAGGAGCGGGCCGGGGGCAGGGGCAACCGGGCGGGCGCGGCGACGAGATGGGCCCGGGCGGTGCGTCCGTCGGGTGCGGTGACGTGCAAGGCATGCACGCCGGGCGGGAGTTGCTCGGCCGATGCGCGCGTCTCACCCTGTTCGGTCTCGATCCTGATGCGGCTGCCGTCCGGGAGGGAGGCGAGCGCGGCGGGCGGGCGACCGCCCCAGCACACCACGGTCGGCGGCAGCAGCCGGTCACGTAGTTCGCTCTCGCGGGCGGCCAGGGCGTGGCGTACGGCGTCCGGGGTGCCCGCATCGACGCCGAGCGCGGCCAGGGCGGCGGTGACGGCGGTGTCCGACGCCGCGACCGTACGGTCCGGCGACGGGCGGTAGGAGGTGGCGACGCCGTGCAGCGCGGCGAGCCGGGCCAGCGGCGTCCCGTCGCGTGCGGGGTCGGCCGACGTCATCTAGTACCCCATGGAGTCCGGGCCGGCGGCCGAGGGCTCGCTGGTCAAGGGCGTGAGATCGGCGTGGGGCGGTTCACTCGTGAGGGGCTCGGCGTCGGGCAGCGGCGGCTCGCTGGTCAGCGGCGCCTCCGCGCAGGCGCCCTCGGCACTGAGAACGCACAGCAGCGCGTCTGGGTCGGCGGACGGCGCCGCGTCGGGTTTGGACTGCGCCGTGAGCAAGGGGTGTACCGGTGCGGCCACGGGGCCTCCTCGTCGTCGTACGACAGATGCGGGTGAGAGCAGCCCTACCCAGTGGGCGCGTTCGCAGACGTACGAGGCCGAACAACGTGTGTCTGGTCACATTTCGGTCCCGTGCGCTTCCACCCAGGGGGCAAAATACGACACATCGACCACTTCCGTCGACACT
>NZ_JAYWVC010000117.1:0-26789 GCF_036281785.1 Streptomyces chiangmaiensis
CTTGGCGCAGTCGCAATCCTTGAAGGAGGACCCTATGCGGCGGGCGAGCTGTCGGGCCACGTGTCGAACGTTCCGAGCGCAAGCCAGCGATCAGACACCCGCTTCTACGCAGCGGGCGGGCGGTCAGCAAGCGGAGACTCGGCTGCGACACATGCTGACCGTTTGCCGACCCGAGGCGAGCCAACAGGGCCCTGACCTGCGCAAACGTCCAGATGCTAGATCTTGGACTTGAACATGGTGCGCAGCATCGAGAAACTCCCGGATGTAGGCTCCCTGCCTGCGTTATGATCAGGCGGCCGTGTCCTCGAACCAGATGTGGGTGCAGTTCGGGCACTGCAGATGGACCACGGGTCCGGAGTTGGACAGCAGATACCGCCAGTGGACATGGCAGGTGCGGCCGGCCAGGCAGTTCTCGCACTCCCGATGGTCCTGACAGTTCGGGCACGGGAGCCAGGCGCGGCGTGCCTTGTCGGCGTGGGGGTCAATCGGAAGCACGGCCCTGCCCGAGGTCGGGAGGCAGCACTCCGGCGGCCACGAGCCGCTCGTAGACCTGCTGCTGGTGGTCGTCGAGGCCGGAGTACAGCATCCGGTACGCCTCGTCCTCCGCCGCCATCGCCGCCACCGGGTCCCAATCGGGTTCCATCGCCGCGAAGAACTCCGTACGCCGACGCGCCTCGTCGGCGGTGAGATCCATCTCGAATATGTGATGGTCGGGGGTGCTCTCGTGGGCCATGAGCGGGCTTTCCTGAGGGAAATAGATGACTATTACACATTCCTAGCAGGGAACGCCCGATTTTCGAACAGGGTCGCCACGAGACTCTGGTCACGTAAGGGCAGGCGGTTCGTAGCGTCTGTCAGGGGCCCGACTCGCCCGGGACGAGCCTGCCTGGTCCTGTCAAGCACAAGGTCGCCGTCTGTCTGGAGGCAGCCCCCCAGCAGGTCGCCCTGGACCTGCCCGTCGACACCGTCGCCGAACTCGGCACCATCGGCAAGCAGCCGGCCGCGATCCGCCCGTCCTGACCTGGCCCGTTCCCCGACGACCAGGTCCGGGCAGGCAGCCGTCGGTGAGCCGTCACAGCCGGACGATCATCAGGGCGATGTCGTCGCGGGCCCCGCCCTCCACTCCGAGCTGCGTCAGCAGAGCGTCGGCCAGGCATTCCGGGGCGAGGGTGCAGTGACGGCCGAGCGCTTCGGTCAGCCGGGCCAGCCCGACTTCGATGTGCTCGCCACGGCGTTCGATCAACCCGTCGGTGTAGAGCACGAGCGTGTCACCGGCGGTGTAGGTCCGGCCGGCCTGCGGGCGGGGCACGTGCTGCGGCCGGGCGCCCAGCGGCGGGTCGGTCGCCTGGTCGAGCAGGTCGTACGACCCGTCCGGGTGGACGAGGACGGGTGGCAGGTGACCGGCGCTGCTATAGATGATCAGCTCGCTACGGGTGTCCACCATCGCCTTGACGGCAGTGGTGTTCAGCGCGCCCTCGACCGACCGGGCGTACAGGCCCAGCACCTCCAGAGCCTGGGCGGGCCGTTCCAGGGCACGGATGGCCGCGCTGAGCGCGCTGCGCAGCATGCCCATGACAGCAGCGGCCTCCAGACCGTGCCCCACGACGTCGCCGACCGCCACCGCAAAACGGGTGTCGGACAGGTCGATGAAGTCGTACCAGTCCCCGCACACGTTCAGGGAGCCGGTGGCGGGCAGGTAGCGCACCGCCACGTTCTGGTGCCGGGCGAGGTCGGGTGCCTGGAGCATGGCCTCCTGCAACGCCACGGCCACCTTTCGCTCACGGGTGTGCGCGAGCCGCAGCTCCTCGTTCAGCCGCTGCAGCTCGCGCGCCCTGGCGTACAGCTCGGCCTCCAGGGCCTCGCGCTCGCTGTGCTGGTTGGGCAGGGGCCAGCCACCCCTGATATGGGTCTGGATGTAGGAGGTCACGTCCTCCACTCGGTGGATGATCCAGACCACGCTCCCGTCCGGACCGAAGATCGGCGTGTTGATCGGGGACCACCAGCGCTCCTCGAACGCGCCGGGATGGTTCACGCTCGGGATGTCGTACTTCTGCGGCGCCATCGTGTCGGGACGCCGGGAGATCAGAACCCGGTGCAGCGACGCGCTCAGATTCTGCACTCCGTCGGCGTCGGGGTCGTCCGGGTTGTCGGGGAAGGCTTCGAAGATGTGCTGCCCGATGAGGTTGTCCCGGGTCCGCCTGGTCGCGTCCAGGTAGGCCTGGTTGACCTCGACGATGGTCAGGTCGGGGGCCAGCACGAGGTAGGGGCTCGGTGTGGCGGCGAACAGTGCCGCGTAGTCCATCCCTGACATCGTCACCGTCTCCCTGGACCGCTCCCTCCCCACCTTCACGCTACGGTCCGGCCTGCTCAGACGCCCACCGCAACTACGCCACGGCCTCCGGCTCCGAGTCGGGCTCCCGGACCACCGCCTTGTCGAACTGTGTCCGGTACAGCTCCGCGTATCGCCCTCCCACGGCCAGAAGCTCCTCGTGCGTGCCCCGCTCTGCGATGCGGCCCCCCTCGACGACGAGGATCATGTCGGCGGCCCGCACGGTGGACAGGCGGTGGGCGATGACGACGGCGGTACGGCCCTCCAGCGCCTCCGTCAGCGCCTCCTGGACGGCCGCCTCCGAGGTGTTGTCGAGATGGGCGGTGGCCTCGTCGAGGATGACCACGCGCTGCCGTGCCAGCAGCAGGCGGGCGATGGTCAGCCGCTGGCGTTCGCCGCCGGACAGGCGGTACCCGCGCTCACCGACGACCGTGTCGAGACCGTCGGGCAGGGACCGTACGAGGTCGTCGAGGCGGGCCCGGCACAGCGCGTTCCACAGGTCGTCCTCGGTCGCGTCAGTCCGGGCGAGGAGCAGGTTGGCCCGCACGGTGTCGTGGAACAGGTGGCCGTCCTGGGTGACCATGCCGAGAGTCTCGCGCAGTGAGTCCGCGCTCAGGTCCCGGACGTCGACCCCGCCCACTCGGACGGCGCCCTCGTCGACGTCGTACAGCCGCGGGAGCAGCGCGGCGATGGTGGACTTGCCGGCGCCGGAGGAGCCCACGAGCGCGACCGTCCGCCCGGGTTCGGCGCGGAACGACACCCCGTGCAGGATCTCCGTCCCGCCCCGCGTGTCCAGGGCCGCCACCTCCTCCAGCGAGGCGAGGGAGACCTTGTCGGCGCTGGGGTACCCGAAGCGGACGTTCTCGAACTCCACCGCCACCGGCCCCTCGGGGACCCTTCGCGCGTCGGGCCGCTCCTCGATCAGCGGCTTCAGGTCGAGTACCTCGAAGACACGCTCGAAGCTGACCAGTGCGCTCATGACCTCGACACGTGCGCCCGCGAGGGAGGTGAGGGGCGCGTAGAGCCGGGTGAGCAGCAGAGCGAGCGAGACGACGGCTCCCGCCTCCAGGGTGCCGCGCAGGGCGAACCAGCCGCCCAGTCCGTACACGAGGGCGAGCGCCAGGGCGGAGACCAGTGTGAGCGCAGTGATGAACGCGGACTGCGCCATGGCCGTACGCACACCGATGTCCCGCACCCGCCGGGCCCGCGCCGCGAACTCGGTGGACTCCTCTCCCGGGCGCCCGAAGAGCTTCACGAGCGTGGCGCCGGGGGCGGAGAAGCGTTCGGTCATCCGGGTGCCCATCGCCGCGTTGAGGTCGGCGGCCTCGCGCTGGAGCTTCGCCATGCGGCTGCCCGTCCGCCGCGCGGGCACCACGAAGACCGGCAGCAGCGCCAGTGCGAGCAGGGTGATCTGCCAGGACAGGGTCAGCATCACGGCGAGTGTGAGCAGCAGCGTGACCAGGTTGCCGACGACTCCCGACAGAGTGTTGCTGAAGGCACGCTGCGCACCGATGACGTCGTTGTTGAGACGACTGACGAGCGCGCCCGTACGCGTACGCGTGAAGAACGCGACCGGCATGCGCTGCACATGATCGAACACAGCCGTGCGCAGATCGAGGATCAGCCCTTCCCCCAGCGAGGCCGACAGCCAGCGCCCGAGGAGTCCCAGCGCCGCCTCGGCGAGCGCGATGACGGCGATGAGCAACGACAGTCGTACGACCGTCCCTCCGTCGCCGTGCGACACGATCGCGTCGACGACACGTCCGGCAAGGACCGGCGTCGCGACGGCGAGCAGCGCGGTCACCACGCTGACCACGACGAACTGCGCGATTCGGCGGCGGTGCGGACGGGCGAACGCGCCGATGCGGCGCAGCGTGCCGCGGTCGAAGGGGCGGCGCTCCCGCTGCGCGGTCATGACGCTGTGCAGTTGTTGCCAGGCGGTGGTCTCCATACTCATGTGACCGACGTTAGAACCTCGAGCCATGTCGAGGTCAACGCGCGGCGTGCGGGGGCTTCCGGCTCCCGCGGGAGGGCGGCCCCGCACCTTCGCGCATCCGTGCCTTGCCCAGCACGTCAACCGCCGTCCCCACGCTCGCAACCTCACGTTGGTGCGGCCCGGAAAACCTCTGCCGATGTGACTGCCATACGTCTCCCGCAGGGACTCCCCAGACGTGTTCCGGTCCGCCCGGTCCTGTGCCTGCTCCCCCTCGTCCTCGTTCTCGTGGTCGCGGTACGGCACCGGTCCGTGCTCGCGGCGGGCTTCGCCCAGCTGGCTTCGGCCGAGTGGCCGTGGCTGCTGGCCGCCGCCGGAGCGACCTGTCTGACCTGGGTCGCTGCCGCCTTCACACGGCAGGGCGCGGTGGTGCAGCGACTGCCCGTGCGCCGGCTGCTCGCCACGCAGTTCGCGGCGGGCGCGGCCAACCACCTCCTGCCGACCGGGCTCGGCGCGAGCGCGGTCAACCTGCGTTTCATGGCGGTGTGCGGGGTGCCGCTGGCCAGCTCGTCCGCGGCGGTCGCGCTGTATCTGCTCGCCGAGTCGATCACCCGGACCGGTCTGCTGCTGGCCCTGTTGGTCGCCTTCCCGAACGCCCTCCGCCTCGGCACCTTCGTGCCCGCCCCGGCGGTGGGGCCGCTGCTGCTCGCCGTGATCGGGGCGGTGTGCGTCGCGACCACCGTGGTCCTCGTCGTACGGAAGCTGCGCACCGCCGTGTTCTCCTTCCTGCGCACGGCGCTCGGCGAGGCACGCACGGTGCACACCCGTCCCGCCCGCGCACTCGCCCTGTGGGGCGGCTCGCTGGCCTTCCCCGCGCTGCAGGCGGCGGGACTCGCCGCGGTGGGGCGGGCGTTGGAGCTCCCGGTACCTCCGGCGCACATGGCCGTCGCCTACCTGGCGGCGACCATCGCCGTCGCTGCCGTGCCCACCCCGGGCGGCATCGGCTCGGTGGAAGCGGCGCTGATCGTCGCCCTGGTGGCGGCGGGCGGCCCGGCGGCCCTGGCGACCGCGGTGGTCCTTGCGTACCGCATCATCACGGTGTGGCTGCCCCTGCTTCCCGGGGCGTTGACCCTGGGTGCGCTGGTGCGGCTGAAGGTGATCTGACACCGGACAGCCACCGTACTCCCGGGTAACCTCGGCGGGGCCAGTCCTCTCCTCCGTGTGAAAGGGACAGCCCGATGCCGGTCCGGATCGAACGTCAGGGATACGTCACCACCGTCGTCCTCTCCCGCCCCGAGGCCCGCAACGCGGTGGACGGCCCCACCGCCGCCGCGCTGGCCGCCGCCTTCCGGGAGTTCGAGGCGGACGCGTCCGCGCGGGTCGCGGTGCTGTGGGGCGAGGGCGGCACGTTCTGCGCGGGCGCCGACCTCAAGGCGGTCGGGACCGAGCGCGGCAACCGGGTGGCTCAGGACGGCGACGGCCCGATGGGGCCGACCCGGCTGAGGCTGTCCAAGCCGGTGATCGCGGCGGTCGCCGGGCACGCGGTGGCCGGTGGTCTGGAACTGGCCCTCTGGTGCGATCTGCGGATCGCCGAGGAGGACGCGGTGTTCGGGGTCTTCTGCCGCCGCTGGGGCGTACCGCTCGTCGACGGCGGGACGGTGCGGCTGCCGCGGCTGATCGGCACCAGCCGGGCGATGGACATGATCCTCACCGGCCGTCCCGTGCCGGCGGGAGAGGCACAGGAGATGGGACTCGCCAACCGTGTCGTGCCGACGGGCCGCTCCCGCGCCGAGGCCGAGGAACTGGCCGCCGAGATCGCCCGCTTCCCGCAGGCCTGCCTGCGCGGCGACCGCGCCTCCGTCCTCGATCAGGAGGGCCTGGACGAGGCGGCGGCCATCCGGGGCGAACTGCGCTACGGCATGGACGTACTGGCGGAGGGCCTGGAGGGAGCGGCCCGCTTCGCCGCGGGGGCCGGGCGGCACGGGTCGTTCGCGGACAGCTGACCGCGACGCATCACTCGGCGAGCGGCCCGTCCGCTCCACGAAACCGATCCCCGCGGCCCCTGCGCGTCGGCGGGCCGAAGTGTCTGAGCGCACGTCAGTGGCGGCTTCGGATCGGCCCGGTGACGGTCGGCCACCCGCATACGGCAGGATGAACCTTCGTTCCGGACGGTGCACACCCGTCCGGGCGTGATCATGCATCCCGTCTGCACGCCGTCGTGCATCCGTGAGCACACAGGCGTGCGGTCCGTATTCGAGCAGGTGGCAAGGTGACGACTCTTCATGACCGGCCCTCGGGCACCCACTCCGGCGCGGGAGGTGACCGGTGAACCGCGCGCTCACCCTCGACGACCTGGTACTCGCCGGAATCGCCCTCGCCGCGGGTGTGGTGACGGCGATTCTGCTGCGCATCGTGCTGCGCTGGCTGGGCGGGCACGCGCGACGCACCAGGTGGAGCGGCGACGACGTGATCGTGGACGCCCTGCGCACACTGGTGCCGTGGGCGGCGATCGCCGGCGGCGCGGCCTCCGCTGCGGCGCTGCTGCCGCTCACGCGGACGGTGCAGCACCACGTCGAGCAGACCCTGAGCGTGCTCCTCATCTTCGTCGCGACGGGGACGGCCGCCAGGGTGATCGCCGGCCTGGTGCGGTCGGTCACCCAGTCCCGGTCCGGGGTCGCCGCATCGGCCACGATCTTCGTCAACATCACCCGGGTCGTGGTACTGGCCATGGGCTTCCTGGTGATGCTGCAGACACTGGGCATCTCCATCGCGCCCCTGCTCACCGCCCTGGGCGTGGGCGGTCTGGCGGTCGCGCTCGCCCTCCAGGACACCCTCGCGAACCTCTTCGCGGGCATCCACATCCTCGCCTCGAAGACCGTCCAGCCCGGCGACTACATCCGGCTGAGCAGCGGTGAGGAGGGCTATGTCGTCGACATCAACTGGCGCCAGACGACCGTGCGCCAGCTCTCCAACAACCTGGTCGTCATCCCCAACGGACAGCTGGCGAAGACGAACATGATCAACTACACACGCCCCGAGCAGCAGTTGACCGTCCTGGTGCAGGTGGGCGTCGGCTACGACTGCGACCTGGAGCACGTGGAGAAGGTCACCACCGAGGTCGTCGCCGAGGTGATGACCGAGATCACCGGCGCGATCCCCGACCATGAACCAGCCGTACGCTTCCACACGTTCGGCGACTCCCGGATCGGCTTCACGGTCATCCTGGGCGTCGGCGAGTTCAGCGACCAGTACCGCATCAAGCACGAGTTCATCAAGCGCCTGCACCAGCGGTACCGGGCCGAGGGCATCCGCATCCCGGCACCAACCCGGACGGTGGCTCTCCAGCAGGGCTCGGTCGTCATACCGCAGCCTCGCTCCGGCGACGACATGGTGATCCCGCAGGGCGGCGCCGACCCTCTGTGACGGCATCCGGTGCACGGCCCCGGTGGCCCGCGGCCGGCAGTCGAGCCGTACGAAAGCCGCGCGGTCCGGTGGGCGCGCCGGGAGCCGGCGGCACTCGTCCGGGGCCGAGGCTCGGGCCGACGGGGCGGGGCCGCGGTGTGCGGGCCCGCCCCGTCCCCGGTGGAACACCGGGGACGGGGCGTCCGCGGCGCGGACCCCTGTCGAGCCGGGCTCGCTCACGAGATATCTTGATGTCGAGCAATGTTGCAGACGTGGAGCGGAGCACCCGGTGACTGACTCGACCATCATCTACACACACACTGACGAGGCCCCGGCCCTGGCGACGTATTCCTTCCTGCCGGTGGTCCAGGCGTACGCCTCGCAAGCGGGTGTCACTGTGGAGACCCGTGACATCTCCCTGGCCGGGCGCATCCTCGCGGCCTTCCCCGAGTACCTGACCGAGGACCAGCGGATCGGCGACCACCTGGCGGAGCTCGGTGAGCTGGCCAAGACCCCGGCGGCCAACATCATCAAGCTGCCGAACGTCTCGGCGTCCGTCCCGCAGCTGAAGGCCGTCGTCGCCGAGCTGCAGAGTCACGGCTACGCGCTGCCGGACTACCTGGACGAGCCGAAGACCGACGAGGAGCGGGAGATCCGCGCCCGTTACGACAAGGCCAAGGGCTCCGCCGTGAACCCGGTCCTGCGTGAGGGCAACTCCGACCGCCGCGCCCCCGCCTCGGTGAAGAACTACGCCAAGACCCACCCGCACCGCATGGGCGCCTGGACCTCCGAGTCCAAGACGAACGTGGCGACCATGGACGTGGACGACTTCCGCTCGACCGAGAAGTCCGCGGTGATCTCCGAGGCCGGTTCGCTGCGCATCGAGCTCAAGGGCGACGACGGGTCCACCACCGTGCTGCGCGAGTCCGTACCGGTCCTCGAGGGCGAGGTCGTGGACGCCTCCGTGATGCGCGTCGCCGCGCTCCGCGAGTTCCTGACCGCCCAGGTCGCCCGCGCCAAGGAGGAGGGCGTTCTGTTCTCCGTGCACCTGAAGGCCACGATGATGAAGGTCTCCGACCCGATCATCTTCGGCCACGTGGTGCGCGCCTTCTTCCCGAAGACGTTCGCGAAGTACGGCGAGACGTTCGCCGCGGCCGGTCTGACCCCGAACGACGGTCTGGGCGGCATCTTCAAGGGCCTCGAGAGCCTGCCCAACGGTGACGAGATCAAGGCCTCCTTCGACGCCGAGCTCGCCGAGGGCCCGGAGCTGGCGATGGTCGACTCCGACAAGGGCATCACCAACCTGCACGTTCCCTCCGACGTCATCGTCGACGCGTCCATGCCGGCCATGATCCGCACCTCCGGCCACATGTGGGGCCCGGACGGCCAGGAGCACGACACCCTCGCGGTCCTGCCGGACTCCAGCTACTCCGGCGTCTACCAGGCCGTGATCGACGACTGCCGCGCCAACGGTGCCTACGACCCGGCGACCATGGGTTCCGTCCCGAACGTCGGCCTCATGGCGCAGAAGGCCGAGGAGTACGGCAGCCACGACAAGACCTTCGAGATCCCGACCACCGGCACGGTCCGCCTGGTCGACCAGACGGGCAACGTCGTCCTGGAGCAGACCGTCTCCGCCGGAGACATCTTCCGCGCCTGCCAGGCCAAGGACGCCCCGATCAAGGACTGGGTGAAGCTGGCCGTCAACCGGGCCCGCGCCACCGGCGACCCGGCCGTGTTCTGGCTGGACGAGACCCGCGCGCACGACGCCAACCTGATCGCCAAGGTCGGACAGTACCTGCAGGAGCACGACACCGCGGGCCTGGACATCCGCATCCTGTCCCCGGTCGAGGCCACCAAACTGTCCGTGGAGCGCATCCGCCGCGGCGAGGACACCATCTCCGTCACCGGCAACGTGCTCCGTGACTACCTCACGGACCTGTTCCCGATCCTGGAGCTGGGCACCAGCGCCAAGATGCTGTCGGTCGTCCCGCTGATGGCGGGCGGCGGACTCTTCGAGACGGGCGCCGGCGGCTCCGCCCCGAAGCACGTCCAGCAGCTGGTCAAGGAGAACTACCTGCGCTGGGACTCGCTCGGTGAGTTCTTCGCGCTCGTGCCGTCCTTCGAGCAGTACGCGAAGACCACCGGCAACCGGCGTGCGCAGGTCCTCGCCGACACCCTCGACCGCGCCACGGCGACGTTCCTCAACGAGGACAAGTCCCCGACCCGTCGCGTCGGCGGCATCGACAACCGCGGCAGCCACTTCTACCTGTCCCTGTACTGGGCGCAGGAGCTGGCCAGGCAGACCGACGACGGGGAGCTGGCCAAGGCGTTCGCCCCGCTCGCCGAGACGCTCGCCGCCGACGAGCAGAAGATCGTCGAGGAGCTGATCGCCGTCCAGGGCAAGCCGGCCGACATCGGCGGCTACTACCAGCCCGACCCGGCCAAGGCCGCTGCGGTCATGCGCCCGTCGGCGACCTGGAACGACGCGCTGGCCTCCCTCGCGTAAGCGGCAGCCTTCAGCGTGAGAGCCGTCCCGGCCGGATCCGATCCGGCCGGGACGGTCGCGTTTCAGTGAGATGCGGTGGTTCGCTCCGAAGCCGAACGCCACCTGTCATCCCATTCTGGACGACCAGTAGACTCGGGGACCATGGCCGATTCACCCGACCCCGCCGACCAGTCCGCATGCGACCGGACGGGCGAGAGCGGGCTGCTGCCGGCCGAACTGCGGGCCTGGATGCAGCTGCTGGCCGCAGCCGGGGCCATCGAGCAGCAACTGCGCTCCCAGGTCAAGGAGTCCCTCGGCGTATCACACGACGAGTTCCTGGTGCTGTGCCTGCTGGCCGACCAGCCCGGCGCGGCCCTGCGGATGTCGCAGATCGCCGAGTTGCTGGGCCGGCCCAAGACACGCCTCACCTATCAGATCGCCTGTCTGCACCACGCCGACCTCGTCACTCGGCGCTCGGTGTGCGGCGACAAGCGCGGCATCGAGGTCGCCCTCACCGACAAGGCCCGGCGGTTGCTGCGCGAGACCTCGCCGACGCTGGCGGAGACGGTCACCGGGGCCGTCCAGCACATGGTCGACCACCAGCAGTGCGAGACGCTGCGCGGGCTGCTGCCGGACGCGACAAAGACCGCGAGGTCCGACGCGGCCGTATAGGCGTGCGCCCGCCCCGGCCCACGACCGGCAGCCGTTCATCGGTGCTCGGCGGACCAGGGTGGCACGGGGTTCGGTGAGCAAAATCGAGGGTGTCGGTCCGTCCCGGGCCGCCGATCCGCCTCTGCCCGGTTGATTGCGGATCGACCCGGCCTCTCGGACCCTCAGGGCCCTGTCCGACCTTCGCGCGGTCAGCCCAACTGCGTTTCCAGCCACTCCAGGACGTCGGGGGTGACGGGGTCGGCGATGTCGGCGAACTCCTTGTGCCTGCCGAGGAACTTGGCGACGTAGGGGCAGACGGGCACGGCACGCTTGCCGGACGCCCGGACGTCGGTCAGCGCCTCCTGGACCAGGCGCGAGGCCAGGCCTTGCCCGGCAAAGGCGTCGTCTACCACGGTGTGGTAGAAGACGCGTTGGTCGCCGCGGTCGCGGTAGGCGGTCAGACCGGCGCGCTTGCCGTCGACCAGGATCTCGTAACGGTGCTTGGCATCGACGCGCTCGACGGTCGGAGCGGCGGACGGCTGGGTCATGTAAGTGCCTTTCAGCTGTAGGTCAGCGTCGCGGTGGGTTCCTGCGCGGCATGATGACGGCGTTCGGCAGGGCAGGAGCGGGAAGGCGGTCGCCCGGGTATCCCTCGACCGCGCCGAAGCGGTCGGAGGAGTTCTGCCAGTCCTCGCGGGCGCGGGCGATGTCATCATGGCTACGGCCGATGAAATTCCACCACATGACGATCTCCTCCCCGAAGGGGGTTCCTCCGAGGAGCACCGTCCTGGCCCTGTCGTGAGACTCATTGACCAGCGTCAACGAGTCGGTGCCCGTGGGCGCGTAGCCCAGCTCCGCCGGGCCGAGCAGAGTGTCGGCCATACGGACGCGGCCGTGGTCGACGAGGAGGCCGTGCTCGAAGGCGGGGTCGACGCCGAGCGTGACCGTCGCTTCCGGCTCGAGGACGATCTCGGCCCCCAGCAGGGGCGTGAAGGTGCGCACCGGCGAGTCATGTCCGGCGAGGGACCCGAGGAAGACCCTGAGTTCGGCCCCGTCGAGCCGCACGGACTCGGGTACGTAGTGCTGGAAGTCCCGTTCGGCGTGCCGGTGTTCCTCAGGCAGCGCCACCCATAGCTGCACGCCGTGCAGGACCGTGGTCCCCGGCGTCGAGACCTCCGAGTGACAGATGCCGTAACCGCCGGTCATGAGGTTCAGCTCGCCGGGTCGCACGAAGGCGCGGCTGCCCAGGCTGTCGCGGTGCTCGATCTCGCCGCTGAAGAGCCAGCTCACCGTCTGCAGTCCGGTGTGCGGATGCGGCGCGACGTCCATGCCGCCCGTCGCGGCGACGTCGTCGGGACCGTAGTGATCGGCGAAACACCAGGCGCCGATCAGGGTGCGGGCGCGCTGGGGCAGCGTGCGCCGCACGGTCATCGCTCGCGGGCCGCCCAGCGGCACATTACGCGGGGTGAGCACCTCGACTTCCGGCACCTTCGACTCCCGCCGGTCGTCCACCGTCGCTCCGCAGCACACTTCGACCGACTCCGCCTCGATGTTGCTCACCGGACACCGCCCTCCACCCACCTGATTATTTTACTTTCAACAAGTATATCGTGATCATAGGACAATCATTCGACCGGATTGCCACGAAACAGCCGACCCGGAGCGGCGACCCCGAAGGAGTCCCAGGTTGAGCAACGACACGACCCAGCCCCCAGGCCCGCGGATCTTCATCGACAAGCAGAGTCCGAAGGCCTATCACGCCCTGATCCAGACGTCCGAGGCGGTACGTGCGACCGTCGCCGACACAGGGCTCGACCGTACCCTCGTGGAGCTGATCAATCTTCGGGTGTCGCAGCTCAACAGCTGCGCCTACTGCCTCGACCTCCACACCAGGGCCGCCCTGCGCGGGGGCGAGACCACCCAGCGGCTGGGTGTGCTGGCGGCCTGGCGCGACACCGCGGTGTTCACACCGGAGGAACGCGCGGCGCTCGGCCTGGCGGAGGCGGTCACCGACCTGTCCGACGCCGCCGATCAGGAGTCCGCCTACGCCGCGGCCCGCGATGTGCTCACCGACGACCAGGTCTCCGCCGTGATCTGGGCGGCGATCACCATCAACGCGTTCAACCGCGTCTCGATCCTGAGCAAGCACCCGGTGCGGGCAACCGGTCAGCAGTGACCCTTCGCCGGTTGAGCCTTCGTCCCGGCCGGGGCGGGGCCGTCCGGAGCCTGTGGCCATCTCTGTGAGAGATGACCATCATCAAGAACCATCACCGCGGATGAGGAAGCACGGCGCGGCGCCGGACGGTTATGTCCCCGTGAGTGCGGCGACGAAACCGCACGACCGTCCCAGGCAGTCATGCCTCGCCGGGCCCCCCGGCCCCACTCCAGAACAGGGGTCCCCGTGCCTCACTCATCCGTTCTGCGAGCCGCACGCAGAAAAAGGACCAGCGCAGAACCCGCTCACGGCGTGCCGGGCTGGCTGATAGCGCTGCTGGCCGTCGCCTCTGGCATGTCGGTCGCCAACCTGTACTACGCGCAGCCCCTGCTCTCCTCGCTGCGCGACGTCTTCCATGTCAGCGCGGCCACCGCAGGCATGCTGATCACGCTCACCCAGGTCGGCTATGTGATCGGCATGCTCTTCCTGGTCCCTCTCGGCGACCGGCTCGAGAAGCGCACCCTCATCACCGCACTGCTGATCGTCACGACGCTCGCCCTGGTGGCGGCCGGCCTCGCGACCGGGTTCTTCATGCTGCTGGCCGCCTCGCTGATCAGCGGTGCCACCTCGGTCGTCGCCCAGATCCTGGTCCCCTTCGCCGCCGGTCTCGCCACCGACCACACGCGCGGCCGGATCGTGGGCCGGGTGATGAGCGGCCTGCTCACCGGCATCCTGCTGTCCCGGACGGTCAGCAGCCTGGTCTCCGACATCGCCGGCTGGCGCGTGGTCTACCTCGGTTCAGCCGTCCTGATGGCTCTGCTGGCCCTGGCCCTGCGGGCAGCCCTGCCACAGCACGCGCCCACCACGACCGTGCCCTACGCCCAGGTGCTGCGCTCCACCTTCACGCTGGTGCGCACCCACCGCGTACTGGTGCGCCGCAGTCTGTACCAGGCGGCGATGTTCGGTGCCTTCAGCGCCTTCTGGACCACCGTCTCCTTTCTGCTCACCGGCCCGCACTTCCACTACTCACCGATCGGCGTCGGCCTGTTCGCCCTCGTCGGAGCGGCCGGTGCGGCCGTCGCCCCGCTCGCCGGACGCTGGGCCGACCGAGGGCTGACCCGCCCCGTGACCGGCATCGCGTTCGGCGCCGCCGCACCGGCCTTCGCCGTCGCCGGCCTCGCCGGGCACAGCATCGTGCTGATCGGCCTGGCCGCCGTCGTCCTGGACATGGCCGTGCAGACCACCCTCATCCTCGGCCAGCACACCATCTACCAGCTCGACCCGCACGCCCGGGCACGGCTCAACTCCGCGTTCATCGCCACCTTCTTCGTCGGCGGCGCCCTCGGATCCCAGCTCGGCTCGATCGCCTACCGCGACTGCGGCTGGGGCGCGGTCAGTCTCCTGGGCACGGCCCTTCCGGTCCTCGCGCTCCTGTACTGGACCACCGAGCGCCGCGCCGGCGGCTCGGGGAAGGGCTCTGCCGGCACCAAGGTCGACGCGGGCGGGTGAGCCGGTCCACCTCCCCGCCGCCCCGGTCCCAGGCTCCGGGCCGCCGGCTGCCAGGCGTGCTGAAGCGGAACGCGCCGGAGCCGCCGCCCTCTGTGGGCCAGATGTGGTCCCTCTCCCGGACCAGCCGGAGAGCGATGCACGCGCACCCCTGGCAGCGGGCGGTCAGGCCGGGCTCGGGCCCGTAGACATGAAGCCCGGCGAGCGGTCCGACCAGGCGCACTCCGGGCAACGCCACCAGCCGTGGCGGGCTCCACAGCCAGGATCTCGGACAGCGGCCCGGCGAGGCGGTCGCCGTCGAGGTGGAAGGTGTCGTCTGCCATGGGAACCTCCCGAGGCACAGGGTGTCGGGTCATCCGAAGCGTTCGGTGCGGATGACGGCCCGATCTCGCCCCGGATCGGTCAGCAGGTCGCCGACGGCCTCGACAATGCGGGTGGGCCCGGTGGACAGGGCTGACGGGTTGCAGACGGGCCAAAGGACCCCCGGGCACATCGGCGGGACCATAGGTGCACCTTCGCGCACGATGTCGCGCGTTCGGGCGAAAGCGGCCTCGGCGGATCAGCGCGGGATCCAGTGGGTACCCCCCAAGTGTGGAGTCGTTCCCGCGCGCCGCCCAGCTGGACGCCCTCACCGGCCTTCTTGACGAGGCGGTCGCCCTTCAGATCATGACGGACCGCGCCGTGGCCGCCTGCGGCGAGCCGGGGCCCGTGCCCGGCCAGACCGCCCGTGACTGCCACCGGCAGAGCGTCGCCCTGCACCGGCTGCTCGGACGCCTGCGGAACATCCCGGTCACGGACCTCGACCTCGTCGAGGTGCAGCGCCGCGCGGCCAGGCTGCTCGTCTGCCAGCAATGGATGGTTCGCCAGGCCGTGAACCTTGCCTTCACCGCGCAACCGGACCCGCGAATCGAGGCGGCACGACTCGGCCTGAACGGCCTGGGCCGCCCGGCGGACGACCTGCTCCGGCTGCGCGACGCCCTGCGGAGCCAGGCACCGACGAGGCCGTGACCGGCGCGCCGCCGCCCGCCGTACGCCTCGGACAGTCCGGAGATCGCGCCGGCGGCAGGCCGTCGACCCCGTCCGCGCCCATGACTACTCCGCTGACCGATACCGTTCGGCGGCCGTTTGTGGGCCGGGAGGATTCCCGTCCGTGTGACTTGCGTCTGACCTGGAGCGACACGCGGACAAGGCGAGTTGTTGACCGTACGATCGGGCAATGCCTGACACGACCGAAACCACGCCCGGCTGGCTGACTCCCGACGAAATCGAGTCGGCGCGTGCCCGCATGCCGATCCTGTACGTGGAAGCCGTGCCCGTGCGCGTAGACGACAGCGGTGAAGTCACCAGCATCGGACTACTGCTGCGGATCGGGCCCGACGGGACCGTCAGCCGCACGCTCGTCTCCGGGCGGGTCCTGCACCACGAACGGGTCCGCGACGCCCTTCTGCGCCACCTGGAGAAGGACCTCGGGCCGGTGGCGCTGCCCCTCGTCCCGCCCTCGTTGCAGCCCTTCACCGTCGCCGAGTACTTCCCGACACAGGGGATCACCCCGTTCCACGACCCCCGTCAGCACGCGGTGGCCCTCGCCTACATCGTCCCGGTGACCGGCGACTGCCGCCCGCGCCAGGACGCGCTCGACCTCGTGTGGTTCAGCCCGCAGGAAGCCGCTTCGGCCGTGGTCCAGAACGACATGCCCGGCGGCCAGGGCGTCCTGCTCAGGCAGGCCCTCGCGCACGTCGGCTGCCTGCCCTGAACGTCGCGTCCGGCCCGGTGCCTCACTCTCGGCGGCGCCGGGCCGACGACAGCATCTCGCTGAACGGGTTCACCGGCCGCTCCAGGCGCTCTCCGTCCACCACGAGGTCGACCGCCTCGTTGGAGAAGGCGGCGAATCCCCTGATGGTGGCGACTGGCAGCGGAGCCCGACAGCTCCGGGAAGTCCGGGGGGGAACGCCGTCATGAGTCGAACTCCTTCACGGTCCCGGGTGTCCGCCAGGCTCTCGGCGTAGGCACCCGGGCCGCCCGGGTGCCTACGCTGCACGACGCCCAGCCGTGCCCGCTGCTCCGACGCCAGGCGCGGCAGTCGAGGCTCGTGAGGTCGACCGCGTCGGCCATCGCCTGCATGCCCTCGTCATTGGGGTGCAGATGGTCGCCGCCGTCGAAGAACGGCATGATCCGTTCGGGGTCGTAGGGACTGCGCAGGATCCGGTCGAAGTCGGTGACCCCGTCGAACTCCCCGCTGTCCCTGATGAACGCGTTGACCTCCTGTCGTACGGCCTCCGCCGCCGGGTCCCACTCCGGCCAGCCCTTGAAGGGCGCGACGGTGGCTCCGACGACGCACTTCCCGGCGGCATGGACGCGGGCGACGATCTCCCGGTAGCCCGCGATCATGTCCTGGGCCGTGGCACCGGTGTGGGCCTTGATGTCGTTGACGCCCTCGAAGAGAAAGACGGTGCGGACACCGGGATGGGAGAGGACGTCCCGGTCCAGCCGGTTCAGGGCGCTCTGGCCGGCGCCGTCCGCGAGGACCTTGTTGCCGGAGATCCCCTCGTCGGCCACTCCCTTGACCGCGGTGTCCGCCTTCTGGAGCCGCCGGGCGAGGTGGTCGGGCCACCGCCGGTCGGCGTCGGACGTGGACGCCCAGCCGTCCGTGATGGAGTCTCCGAGAGCGACCACAGCGCCCGTGGCCGCGCCTGTCCGCACGGTGACGGCGTCGAGGTAGAACCAGGAACCGGTCGTCCCCGTCCAGCCGGCCGCGTCCTCCTCGGCGGTGTGATCGCCCTGGGTGATGTACGACGTCTGCACCGCCATCCCGTGCCCGGTCGCGGGACCTGCCGCGTCCGTCGAGTGCAGGCTGATGACCAGGTCGGTCGCGGCGGGCAGCCTGCCGGGCAGCGGGTCGCTGTACGCGGTGGCACCCGCCGGCACGGTCACAGGGCGCGCGCCGCCGAAGGTCAGTCGCCGGTTGCTGCCGCGGACCAGCTCGGCACCCTGCCGGCGGAGGCCGGCGTAGACGCTGTCGAAGGTCACCGGGCGGTCACCGAAGGCGTTGGAGAGCCGGACACGCAGATCGTCCCCGGCCACGCTGGTGTGCACCACCAGCCGGTAGCTCCGGTCGGCGACGGCGTCGCCCACACGATCGGCGCTCGCTCCCCAGGTGATCACATCGTGCCGGCTCCCGGACGCATGCGCCGCCACGGGCGCCGTCTGCAGGGACGCGGCGATCAGCACCACCGCGAACAGACGGCGCACGCGTACGAGCCGGGCACTCACCGGCCGAAGTCCTTCACGCCGGCATCCAGCCACAGCCCCTGGAGGCCCATCGGGAGGCTGCCGCGCGACCCGGCGATCATCAGATAGCGGCCGAACTGCAGGGAGACAGCCTCGAGTTCGGGGTCCGGGGCGCCGTTCAGGCGGGAACCTCCATCGATCTCCGGTGACGAGGCCGGCCGCCGGGGCGCCGCGGTGGCGGGGAAGGTCGCGAGCGCTCCGGTCGCGGCGGCGAGGGCGAGCAGGCTGCGTCTGGACGGCCGGTCGAACGGGTCAAAGGACATGTCGGGCTCCGTAAGGGCTCGGTCAGGAGGACGTCGTCGGTACGTCGATCCGGTCGATGTCCGGGGCGTAGCCGGACTCGCCGCTGTCGAAGGTGATCGCGTCGGCACCCGCCTTGAGAGTGAGGGGACGCCGACCGTTTCGACGGTTCCCCAGTTGCCGGTGGAGGGGAACTTGTGCGTGGCCGTTGCCGTTGACGGAGGCCGCGGCCGAGCGGGCGTCACCGCTGACGTAGGCGATCTTCACCGTGTAGGTGCCGGCCTTGCCGACCACGATGTCGTTGAAGCGCAACGTGCCACCGAGGTAGCGGTTGCCGACCTTGTGGGCGCCTGAGCAGTCGGCGACGGAGGCGTTGCCGCCGAGCGTGTTGCCCGGTGCCTCGGCCTCGTAGGCGGTCCTGGTGACCGCACCGCCACGCGGGGTGACCGTGAACAGCCGGGAACCGTGGGCGGGGAGCGCCTCGGTCACCTTGTTCTTGTATGTACCGAGGTTCTCATGGTTCCACAGGTCGCGGACCGAGGCCTTGCCGGTGAAGCCGAGGGATGCCCGGTCGGCGGTGACGGCGGCGGGCGCGTCGCCCGGGTTGAACAGGGCGACGGTGTAGCTGCCGTCGGCGTTCTTGGCCGCCCGCACCTGCTCGGCGTCAGCAGGGGTGACGGGAGGCTTCGTCCCGTTCGGGAAGCGGACCGGATCGGGCGTCTGCCGGTTGAGGTTTTGCTGTCAGGCGTCCATGTCTTTCAAATGTCGGCCCGTCCAGGGGAGTTGACGGGCGATGCAGGGCCGCTCTTGCCCTTCCCGTTGAGCCATGTGACATAGTACTGACGTGAGCGAGCCACTGAGCTGCGACGTCGTGATCGTGGGAGCCGGGATGGTGGGCGCGGCCTGCGCCCTGTACGCCGCCCGGGCCGGTCTGGACGTCGCGCTCGTGGACCGCGGCCCCGTGGCCGGCGGCACGACGGGCGCGGGCGAGGGGAATCTGCTCGTCTCCGACAAGGGGCCCGGACCGGAACTCGAACTGGCCCTGCTCTCCTCGAGGTTGTGGGACGAACTGGCCGGGGAACTGGGCCGGGCGATCGAATACGAACCCAAGGGCGGAGTGGTCGTCGCACCGACCCCCGAAGGACTCACGGCGCTCAAGGACCTCGCGGCCGGACAGCGGGCCGCAGGGGTCGAGGCGGTGGACGTCCCCGCCGACCGGCTGCCCGACCTCGAACCGCACCTGGTCCCCGGACTCACGGGCGGAGTGCTGTACCCGCAGGACTCGCAGGTGATGCCGGCCCTCGCCGCCGCCCGTCTCGTGCGGGCCTCGCGCGCCCGACTACTGACCGGACGGGCGGTGACCGGCGTGCTGCGCACACGTCAGGGGGCCGTGCGCGGGGTGCGCACCGACCAGGGCGACCTCCACGCGCCGGCTGTCGTGAACGCGGCCGGCACCTGGGGCGGCGACGTCGCCGCGCTGGCGGGAGTCACTCTGCCCGTACTCCCTCGCCGCGGATTCGTCCTCGTCACCGAGCCGTTGCCGCCGCTCGTACGGCACAAGGTGTACGCCGCCGACTATGTCGCCGATGTGGCCAGCGACTCGGCGGCCCTCCAGACCTCCCCGGTCGTCGAGGGCACGGCCGCCGGCCCGGTCCTGATCGGTGCCAGCCGTGAACGGGTCGGATTCGACCGGTCGTTCTCCCTGCCGGTGGCGCGGGCGCTGGCGGCGGGGGCGACCCGGCTCTTCCCGTACCTCGGGCGGGTGCGGGCCATGCGCACCTATCTGGGCTTCCGGCCCTACATGCCGGACCATCTGCCCGCCGTCGGCCCTGATCCACGGGTGCCTGGGCTCTACCACGCCTGCGGCCACGAAGGGGCCGGGATCGGGCTCTCCACCGGCACCGGGCACCTGATCGCGCAACTGCTCTGCGGCGGGGAGCCGGAACTCGACCTCGCCCCCTTCCGGCCGGATCGTTTCGAACAGGAGGCCGCTTGAACCCCCTTGAGCTGACCCGCGCCAGGCCCGAACCCGCCTTCACGGTCACCTTCGACGGCCGTGAGGTGGAGGCGCTGCCCGGCTGGACCGTCGCGGCGGCACTGTGGGCCGCAGGCATCACCTCCTGGCGCACCACCCGGCGAGACGGCCGGCCACGCGGGATCTTCTGCGGCATCGGCGTCTGCTTCGACTGTCTCGTGACCGTCAACGACCGGCCGAACCAGCGCGCTTGCCTTGTGCCGGTGCGGCCCGGCGATGTGATCCGCACCCAGGAGGGGACGGGGCATGCGGACTGACCTGGTCGTGATCGGCGCCGGCCCGGCCGGGCTCGCCGCCTCGCTCGCGGCGGCCACGCGGGGCGTACGCGTCGTACTCGTCGACGCTGCACCCGCGGCGGGCGGGCAGTTCTACCGGCAGCCCGCCCCCGGTCTCGGCGCCCGCCGCCCGGGAGCCCTGCACCATCAGTGGCGCACCTGGACCCGGCTGCGTGAAGGCCTCGACCGGCACATCGCCACCGGCCGCATCACACACCTGCCGGACCATCATGTCTGGAGCGTCGAAAAGGCGAGCGGATGCCTCACCGTGCATGCGCTGTCGGGGCCGGAGCAGGAGCAGCCGGTCACCGTGCGCGCCGCCGCCGTGCTTCTGGCCACCGGCGGCTACGAGCGGGTGCTGCCCTTCCCCGGCTGGACCCTGCCCGGCGTCCTCACCGCCGGCGGCGCGCAGGCCATGCTCAAGGGCACGCTCGTGGTGCCGGGCCGCAGGGCGGTGGTGGCCGGCACGGGACCTCTGCTGCTGCCGGTGGCGGCCGGACTCGCAGCGGCGGGTGTCGCCGTCGCCGCGCTCGTGGAGTCCGCGGGCCCCGGGGGCTTCGCCCGGCATGCGGGAGCCCTCGCCGCCCAGCCCGGCAAGGCCGTCGAGGCGGCGCTGTACGCCGCCCGACTCCTCAGGCACGGGGTGAGGATCCTGCCCCGGCACACGGTGGTGGCGGCCCATGGCGACGACCGGGTCGAGGAGGTGACCGTCGCCGCACTGGACTCCGGCGGACGCCCGCGGCCCGGCACCGCTCGCCGCATCCCCTGCGACACCCTGGCCGTCGGGCACGGCATGCTGCCGCACACCGATCTCGCGGACGCTCTCGGCTGCCGGATCGACGGGGTGGTGGGCGTGGCCGTCGACGACGAACAGCGCGCGGATGTCCCCGGTGTGTGGGCCGCGGGCGAAACCACCGGCATCGGGGGTGCGGCACTCGCCCTCGCCGAGGGGCACATCGCCGGGCGCTCGATCGCCGCCCGGCTCTCCGGCGCCGCGCCGGATCCACAGGAGTGGGAGCGTGCAGCCCAGAGCCGGGCGGCCCTTCGGAGGTTCTTCAGCGTGCTCGACCGCCTCTGTACGCCGCCCGTCCACTGGACCGAGCAGGTCACCGACGACACCGTCGTGTGCCGCTGCGAGGAGGTGCGTGCCGGGACGGTGAGGGAGGCCGTCGAACAGTTGGGCGCCGGCGACCTGCGCACCGTCAAACTGCTCACCCGGGCGGGGATGGGCTGGTGCCAGGGCCGGATGTGCGCTCCCGGGATCGCCGGGATCACCGGGTGCCCGCAGACGGCGTCGCGCAGCCCGTTCGCCCGTCCGGTGCCGCTGGGCGTACTGGCCCGGGAGCCGCAGAACGACCCCCGGAGCCCCGTTGAGTCACCTGCCGAGGAAAACGTTCGCCAGTACAATGTCACACATCATCGAGGTGGGGATCGCCCATGACCGTCCCGCAGCACCGCCCCTGGCGCGGCGTCCTCGTCGCCACCGCACTCCCGCTCACCGACCACCTGGCCGTCGACCACGCCAGGTTCGCCGACCACTGCACCTGGCTGGTGGAGAACGGCTGTGACGGAGTCGTGCCGAACGGCTCGCTCGGCGAGTACCAGGTGCTCACTCCCGAGGAGCGCGCCAAGGTCGTGGAGATCGCCGTGTCCGCACTGGGCGGGGATCGGGTGATGCCCGGCGTCTCCGCGTACGGGGCGGCCGAGGCCCGCCGCTGGGCCGAGCAGGCGCGGGACGCCGGCTGCGCCTCGGTTCTGCTGCTTCCGCCGAACGCCTACCGCGCCGACGAGCGTTCCGTTCTCGCCCACTACGCGGAGGTGGCGAAGGCGGGCCTGCCGGTCGTGGCGTACAACAACCCCATCGACACCAAGGTCGACCTCGTCCCGGAGCTGCTCGCCAAGCTGCACGGCGAGGGCTTCATCCAGGGGGTCAAGGAGTTCTCCGGCGACCCGCGGCGCGCCTACCGGATCGCCGAACTCGCCCCGGAGCTGGACCTGTTGATCGGTGCCGACGATGTCCTGCTGGAGCTCGCGGTCGCGGGCGCCAAGGGCTGGGTGGCCGGCTACCCCAACGCCCTGCCCCGGGCCTCGGTGCGGTTGTACCGCGCCGCGGTCGCCGGCGACCTCGACACCGCGCTGTCGCTCTACCGGCAGCTGCATCCGCTGCTGCGCTGGGACTCCCGGGTGGAGTTCGTGCAGGCGATCAAGCTGTCGATGGATGCCGTCGGCCGGTACGGCGGCCCCGTGCGCCCGCCGCGCGTCCCGCTGCTGCCGGAGCACGAGGCCGCGGTCCGCGCCGCGACGGAGAAGGCCGTGGCCGCGGGCCTGGCGTGAACGATCACCGTGAACCGAGGCATCGGGCCTGCGTCGCGCGAGCATGGGAGTCCCGTGCCCGCGCGGCGCCGAGCAGGAGGCGCGAAGGCCCGAAGACTCGAGCACGGCCGGTCTCTCGACACAGGCCGGGGCGCCGCGGAGGCGAAACGAGCGTCACGAATGGAGGGCCATGCGCAGCAAACTCGTCCTGCACGCCGTCGACTCCCACACCGAGGGCATGCCGACCCGCGTGATCACCGGTGGAATCGGCACGATCCCGGGCACGACCATGAACGAACGTCGCCTGTGGTTCCGTGAACACAGGGACGACGTCAAGCGGTTGCTCATGAACGAGCCGCGCGGCCACGCGGCGATGAGCGGCGCGATCCTCCAGCCGTCCAGCCGCCCCGACTGCGACTGGGGGGTCGTCTACATCGAGGTCTCCGGCTGTCTGCCGATGTGCGGGCACGGCACGATCGGCGTGGCGACCGTGCTCGTCGAGACGGGCATGGTCGAGGTCGTCGAGCCGGTCACCACGATCCGCCTGGACACCCCTGCGGGACCGGTCGTCGCCGAGGTCGCGGTGGAAGGCGGCGCCGCGAAGGCGATCACCCTCAGAAACGTGCCGTCCTTCTCGGTCGGCCTCGACCGCAAGGCCACCCTGCCGGACGGGCGGACGGTGACGTACGACCTCGCGTACGGCGGCAACTTCTACGCGATCCTGCCGCTGGAGGAGTTCGGGCTGCCCTTCGACCGCTCCCGCAAGGACGACATCCTCGCGGCGGGGTTGTCGTTGATGGACGCCATCAACGCGGAGGAGGAGCCCGTCCACCCCGGGGACCCGACGATCCGAGGCTGTCACCACGTCCATCTGTACGCGCCGGGGGCCACCGCCCGTCTGTCCCGGCACGCGATGGTCATCCACCCCGGCTGGTTCGACCGCTCCCCGTGCGGCACCGGCACCAGCGCCCGCATGGCCCAGCTGCACGCCGCGGCGAACTCCCCTTGCACACCGAGTTCGTGAACGAGTCCTTCATCGGTACCCGCTTCACCGGCCGGCTGCTCGGCACGACCCGGGTCGGCGACGTCCCCGCGGTACTGCCCAGCTTCACCGGGCGGGCGTGGGTGACCGGAACCGCTCAGTACCTTCTGGACCCGGAAGACCCCTTCCCGGCGGGGTTCGTGCTGTAGCGGCACACTGCCGCGCATACGCACGGGATACTGGTGGTGCGTGACATTGCACCCGCTCCTCGACGGATCGGTGCGATGTCAGGCCCGCCACACCGCATGTGCCCGTTCAAGGAGACCCCATGGCCGTCCCGCGCCCCAGCTCGCCTTCCGCCGCTCCCGCGCTGCCCACGCTCGGCGGCAAGAAGAGCAGCTACCGCGAGCGGGTCGCCGACGCCCTACGGGCCGCGTTGATCGCGGGCGAGCTGCGTCCCGGCGAGGTGTACTCCGCGCCGACGCTCGCCGCCCGCTTCGGCGTCTCGGCGACGCCGGTGCGCGAAGCCATGCTCGACCTGGTGAAGGAGGGTCTGGTCGACACCGTCCCGAACAAGGGCTTCCGGGTCACTGACGTCTCCGAGCAGCAGCTCGACGACTACACCCATCTCCGCTCCCTCATCGAGATTCCCACCACCATGGAGCTGGCCGGGACCGCCGACCGGGTCTCGCTGGAGGCGCTGCGACCGGCCGCACGGGAGATCGTCAGTGCGGCGGCCGCCGGGGATCTGATCGCGTATGTCGAGGCCGACACCCGCTTCCACCTCGGCCTCCTCGCTCTCGCGGGCAACGCGCACCTCGTCGAGGTCGTCGGCGATCTGCGCAAGCGGTCCCGCCTGTACGGGCTGACCGCCCTGTCCGAGGCCGGCCGGCTGCTCGCCTCCGCCCAGGAGCACCTGGAGCTTCTCGATGCACTGCTGGAGAGGGACGAGGAGGCGGTACGGAAGGTGATGACCCGCCACCTCGGTCATGTGCGAGGCATGTGGGCGGCCCACGACTGAGCGCCGGGTGTACGGGCTCGAGGCCGCCTCGCGAACGTCCCGCAGCTTGCCCGCGCTTCGGGGGCGTCGCGAGCCGGTGAACCTTTCCGGTCGCCGCAGTACGTGCCCCCGAACCTCACCTCAGTCGGACGGGCCGGCGGCGGGGATCCGCTCCAGCCACTGCTCCAGCAGGGCCGACTCGGCAGAGGTGAAAGGGTCGGGGGTGAGCTCGTCCAGCGAGGCGAGCAGGGTGGAGGCGGCGGCCGCCCGGGCGTCACGGGCCGAGGTGTCCGCGACCCGGTCGACCAGGACGGCACGGTGAATCGCGTCGCGGACGAGCGTGGACAGGCCGACGTCCGGATACAGAGCGGGCCGGGTGATCAGCGCGAGCGCGACTCCGGTGTTGGCCGACATGACCATGCGGGCCGCGTCATCGGCCGGGACCCGGAGACGGCCCTGCGCGGCGAGTCGTTCGAGGACCTCTCGCAGAATGCGCATGGCCTCACGCGCCGCTTCGGGCGCGGAGCGCAGAGCCGGGGCGAACATCAGCTTGTAGGCGTTGGGGTGGGCCAGCGCAAAGGCGGTGTGACTGTCCCATCCGGCGCGCAGGTCCTCCAGTGGGTCGACGGACTTCTCGGCGGCTCTCTTGGCACCGAGGTATTGGTCCCAGACATGATCGACCGTGGCCGCGAGCAGCCCGTCCTTGTCGCCGAACAGGCGGTACAGCACAGGCTGCTGCACCCCCGCCGCCTCGCACACCGCGCGGGTGGACACATCGCCGCTCGGGGACCGCGCCAGCAGATCGGCCGCGGCCTCGATCATCGCCTGTCTCGTGTCCATGCGGTCGACGATAACAGTCCACGTAATCAATGACAGCGAAGTTGCCGTAGCGATGGTACTAGGTGGCGCCGCAGCCGCGCAGGACCGCGGTCGGTCCTGCTCACCTCCGCATCTCGCGCCGCATGGAGTACGGTGGCCAACCGTTGAAAGCCGGAGGTCTCGGGGAGGGCGCCGTGACGCTGGAGGCGGCTGGGGTCTCGGATGTCGAGGAGTCCGTGTACCGGGTGCTGGTCACCACGGGCCGGGCGACCGCCGTCGACGTCGCCCGCAGGACCGGGCTGAACGAGGCCGAGTCCGCCCGGGTCCTGTACATGCTGACCTCCAAGGGGCTGGCGAACCACACCGACGGGCTGCCCCGGTACTTCCGGGCCACTCCCCCCGATGTGGCGCTGCTGCCCCGGCTGAAGCGCAGCGCGGACGCGCTGGACCTGGCCCGGGCGGAGGCCACCAGTCTCCTCGAGGTCTACCGGGACACCGTGCGCAGGCAGGACGCCGGTCATCTGATCGAGGTCATCACCGGCGCGGAGGCGCTGCGCCAGCATCTGCGGCAGATCCAGGCGAGTGCGCACGACGAGATGCTCTGGTTCTGCAAGGCTCAGTACGTGGCCATGCCCTCCGGCAGCAACACCGCGGAGTTCGAGGCCCTGGAGCGCGGGGTGCAGTACCGCGTGGTGTACGAGAAGGCCTTCTTCGACGACGAAGGCGCCATGGACAACGTCGTGGCGGGCGTGCGCGCCGGGGAGATCGCCCGCGCCGTACCGCATCTGCCGCTGCGCCTCGCGATCGCGGACCGCTCGATCGCGATCTTCCCGCTTGTGCCCGGGGGCCCGAACGGCAGCCCGGAGGAACCCACTACCGCGCTGGTACGCGACGGCAACCTGCTGGCCGCCCTGATCGCCCTCTTCGAACGCTACTGGGAGGACGCCGTGCCGCTGGGCGTCGACGACACGGGCGAGGTGTCCGGAGCGGACGATTCGAGCGGACCGGCCCCGCTCTCCCCCACCGACCGGTGGCTGCTCGCCCTCCTGGTGGCCGGGGTGACCGACAAGGCGATCGCGACCCAGATGGCGTTGAGCCGGCGCACCGTCCAGCGCCGTATCCAGCACATGATGGAACTCGCGGGCGCCGCCACCCGCATGCAACTCGCCTGGCACGCGGCACGTCGCGGCTGGCTGTGAACCCGGCGCTCCACCGTGTGCCGCCCGCCGCGGCGTTTCCCCTCCGGCATCCCGAGACTCCCCGGCGGCGTCGTCCGCCGGGCCTGTCGCGGCACCGTGGATGCCTGCTGGCCGCACACGCGCAAGAGGCCATCCGAAGATGGCCTCTTCCCTGCGGCGATGTAGTCCTGCACC
>NZ_JAYWVC010000118.1:0-26365 GCF_036281785.1 Streptomyces chiangmaiensis
GGTCGGCGCATGCTCCTGTGGATCAACGGCCCCTTCGGGGGCGGCAAGACACAGACCGCACACGAGATGCGGCGACGGCTGCCCGGCAGCGTCATCTGCGATCCGGAGGACGCCGGCTTCGGGCTGCGCCGTATGCTGCCGCCCGAACTGCGCGGCGACTTCCAGGACCTGGCGTCCTGGCGGCAGGGCGTGGTCGAGGTGCTCGATCTGGCGCTGAACAAGCACGACGGCGTGGTCATCGTCCCCATGACGGTCACGGAGCCGGACTACTTCGGGGAGACGGTCGGCCGTCTGCGCGAACTCGGACACGACATACGGCACTTCACCCTTCTCGCGCAGCGCGAGACCGTGCTGGAAAGGCTGCGGGAGCGCGGCTTCGGGCACCTTCTCCAGTACGTCGCCGGCAAGGGTGCCCCGCTGCGCAGGGAGAGCTGGGCCGTCCAGCAGCTCGACCACTGCCTCGAGCGCCTGCGTGAACCGGAATTCGCCGAGCACCTGTGGACGGACCACTCCACAGTGCCCAAGACGGCGGACCGGATCGCCGTGCTCGCCGGGCTCACGCTCAGGCCCAACAACGAGGGGGCCCTGCGGACCCGGCTGCGGCAGGCGAAGGTCGGGTTCAGCCACATCCGCTTCGACTGAGCGCCTCCGTCGGCCGGCGGCGCTCTCCCGCGCGCGGCTACCGCAGGAGCCCTTCCAGGAAGTCGCTCCCCAGCCGGGCCACCGCGGTCACGTCCAGCTGGTGCAGGACATACCGGCCGCGCCGACGGGTGGTGAGCAGGCCCGCCTTCTTCAGGGCGCTCAGGTGCCGGGATATCTCCGGCGCCGTCATGCCGTGGATCTGGGCCAGCTCGCCCGTGGTGAACGCGCTGCGGGCGAGACTACGGCACATGCGCATCCGCACCGGATGGGACAGCGCCGTCATCCGCAGGGTCAGCTGCTGCACCGACGGCGGAGCGACCGGCTCCGGGTGGCTGACCGGGTAGTGCAGCACCGGCTGCCACCCGTACCGGTGCAGCACCATCAGATGTGGCCGGCCCAGGCTGGTCGGGACGAGCAGCAGGCCGCCCTCCACCGTGGCGCTGCGGCCGTCGCCGAGCTTGTCGACGACGATCCGGGCCCCGGCCTCGTCGAGGGTCACCGCGGACGACACCGACCTCAGCGCCTCGGCCAGGCCCTTGCGCCGCAGCAGGTCCGTCTTGTGACGGGCGTCCGCCGCGAGCTGGTGGCGCAGCCGGGACCAGGTGTCCGCGAAGAACGCCGTGTCGCACTCCCCCAGGAACGCCCGCAGCCAGGCCCGGGTCCGCGGCGGGTCGGCCAGCAGCCGCTCGGTGAACAGCAGTTGCTGCGGTCCACGCGCGGCGGCCAGCTCGAGGGCGCGCCGACGGGCCTCCGCGTCGGTGAGCGCGGCGGGGCCCGGCACGCTGTACGGCAGCGCACACGTGAACTCCAGTGCCGCGTCCACGAACTGCTCGTCGCTGAGCTTGTCCAGCTGGTCCAGGTCCTCGGCGAGCGTGGCACCGGGGAGCGTGCACCGGCCCGGTATGCCCGCGTAGGGCAGGAAGAGGTCCGAGAACGTCGTACGCCACAGGAAGTCGGCCTCGCACATACGGTCGGCGAGATGCGAGTCGAGGCCGGCGGTGACGGTGGTCGCCCAGCCCTGCAGCCCCGGGTGGTGACCGGGCTCGGACAACGCGTGGAGGGCCATCCCGAGCTCGGCCAGGGGCGAGGGCACCACGGCGATCTTCTCCGGCCGCAGCCCGGTGATGTCGATGTCCACGCTCATGACCTCATGGTGCACCGCACCGCCGACATCGCGTCCCTCGCTTGACGGTGCTCGTCAATCGTCGCGACGACGGACCGGTACGGCCGTCAACCCGGTACCACGGGGGCAGCCGCGGAGCCCACGGATCGCTGTTGATGCGACAACGCGGCGAGGTGCCGTGCCAAGCGTCGCGAGCCGGTGAACCTTTCCGGTCTCAGCACTACCAGCACTCGGCCGCCGGCAGCCGCTCCACGAAGTCCGTCACCGCCGCCTTGACGTCGTCCGCCGTCCATGCCAGCCCGTCGGCCCGTACGGAGACCTCGGTGAACGCCAGGCCCGGGCCGCCGCGGTCCCAGGCGGCGGCGAACAGGAGCCTGCCGGTCTCCTCGCCCTGCCGGACGGCGGCCTCCGCGAGGACGTCCGGGTCGTACGGCAGCCAGACCTGGAACTCATGAGTGTGCGGCTCCTCGGGGAACACCCGGGCCCACCGGACCCCGGTCGCCGCGAATCCCTCGCGCAGTGCCGCGGCGACCGCGCGCGCGTGCCGCACGTACTCCGGCAGCCGGGGCAGTTGCCGCTCCAGACCGGCGAGGGCCGACAGCACCGTCGGGAACTGCTGGAAGACGAGGCCGCCGTAGCGGTGCCGCCAGGTCCTGGCCTCCTCGGCGAACGTCCTGGGCCCCGCCACCGCCGCGCCGCCGTACCCGTCGAGGGACTTGTAGAACGACACATAGACGCTGTCCGCGAGCTCCGCGATCTCGTCCAGCGGGCGGCCGAAGTGGAGCTCGGTCTCCCACAGGCGCGCGCCGTCGAAGTGCACCACCGCGTCCCGCTCCCGCGCGGCCCGGACCACGTCGGTCAGCTCCGCGAAGGTCGGCAGCACGAAACCCGCGTCCCTGAGAGGCAGCTCGAGCATCAGAGCGCCGAAGGGCTCCTCGAAGTCGCGCACCTCGTCGACGGTCGGCAGCCGGGGCTCGCTCGTCACGTGCACCGGGCGCAACCCGCTGACCTCGGTGAACGCCTTCCGTTCGTGCACTTCGGGGTGGGCGAGCGCGTGCAGGGCCACGGTGGGGTTCCCGGTGCGCCCCGCCCAGCAGCGCAGGGCCACCTGCTGGGCCATCGTGCCCGTCGGGAAGCAGACGGCGGCCTCCTTGCCGAGCAGCCCGGCGACCTTCGCCTCCAGTGCCTCGACAATCCCGGTGCCGTAGATGTCCGCGGTCTCGTCCAGGTCGTACACGTCCCCCACGCCGTCCAGCAGCGCCAGCCGCTCCCGGAGCGTTCCCAGGGCGCCCGGACGCGCCAGGACGTGCTGTGCGCTTCTGAGAGCGGCGGCCCGGCGCTCGCGCCGCAGGCGCCCCAGTTCGTGGGCCGATGGCATCGGCTGCTCCTCCCGCTCGTCGGGCGCCAGGACCGGCCGCCGCTCGTCCCGCCCGGCCGCCGGCACCCGGCTCCCGTCCGTCGTCTGCGTCATGTTCCCGCCTGCCCTCGTCACTTCGTCCTCACGCCGGGATGATGCCGTGCGACGGCATCGTCGGGCACCCCCGATTTCCTCGCCTCGCACGACGTGCGAAAACCCACAGCCTGTGGACGGCCGACCGACCGGGGACCCGATCGCGTTAACATGACGAGAAATCGTCCGGTACCCAGAGCGGACTGGAACGGGAAGGCCACCGTCGAGTGAGTACATTCCAACAGCCGGACCCCAAGGACCGCCCCGCCCGGCTCAGTGTGGGCGTGGTCGGCGCCGGCCGGGTCGGGCCCGTGCTCGCCGCGTCGCTGCAGCTCGCCGGGCACCGTCCGGTCGCCGTGTCCGGGGTCTCCGACGCCTCCCGCCGACGGGCGGCGCTGATGCTTCCGGACGTGCCGGTCGTCCCGCCCGCCGATGTCCTGGAGCGCGCCGACCTGGTCCTGCTGACGGTGCCGGACGACGCGCTGCCGCGCCTCGTGGAGGGACTCGCCGAGACAGGGGCCGTACGGCCGGGACAGCTGCTCGTGCACACCTCGGGACGATACGGCGCCAAAGTGCTCGACCCCGCCCTGCGCGCCGGAGCGCTGCCGCTCGCCCTCCACCCCGCGATGACCTTCACCGGCACACCGGTGGACGTCCAGCGCCTGGCCGGGTGCTCGTTCGGGGTCACGGCGCCCGTGGAACTGCGGCTGGCCGCCGAGGCGCTCGTGATCGAGATGGGCGGCGAGCCGGAATGGATCGCCGAGGAGCTGCGCCCCCTGTACCACGCGGCCCTGGCTCTCGGCGCCAACCACCTGGTCACGCTGGTCGCCCAGTCCATGGAGTTGCTGCGCGAGGCGGGCGTAGAAGCCCCGGACCGCATGCTCGGTCCGCTGCTCGGTGCCGCCCTCGACAATGCTCTGCGCTCCGGTGACGCGGCCCTGACCGGCCCCGTCGCGCGCGGCGACGCGGGCACGGTCGCCGCGCACGTCGCCGAGCTGCGCAAGCACGCCCCGGGGACCGTCGCGGGCTATCTGGCGATGGCCCGTGCGACCGCCGACCGGGCTCTGGCCCACGGACTGCTCAAGCCGGAGCTGGCCGAGGACCTCCTCGGGGTACTCGCCGACGGGACCGAGGGGAGCGCCCGATGACCACCCTGCTGCGCACCGCCGACGAACTGCACGCGCGTGTGAGGCGCGGCCGCCGTGCCGTCGTGATGACCATGGGCGCCCTCCACGAGGGCCACGCCACGCTGATCCGTGGCGCCCGTCGGATCGCCGGAGGCGAGGGCGAGGTCGTCGTCACCGTCTTCGTCAATCCACTGCAGTTCGGCAAGGGGGAGGATCTCGACCGCTATCCCCGCACTCTGGACGCCGATCTGAAGATCGCAGAGCAGGCCGGCGCGGACGTCGTGTTCGCCCCTGCGGTGGACGAGGTCTATCCCGGTGGCGAGCCCCAGGTGCGGATCTCGGCGGGACCCATGGGGGAGCGGTTCGAAGGGGCCTTCCGGCCCGGCCACTTCGACGGCATGCTCACCGTCGTCGCCAAGCTGCTGCATCTCACCCGTCCCGACGTGGCCCTGTACGGGCAGAAGGACGCCCAGCAGCTCGCCCTGATCCGCCGGATGGTGCGCGACCTGAACTTCGGCGTGGAGATCGTCGGTGTGCCCACCGTGCGCGAGGACGACGGCCTGGCCCTCTCCAGCCGCAACCGCTACCTGTCGCCCGGCGAGCGGTACACCGCGCTCGCCCTCTCCCGCGCCCTGTTCGCCGGCCGGGACCGGCACGCCGCACAGGAGGCGCTGCGCGCGCGTGCCCGCGAAGTGCCCGCCACGCACGCGCGGGCAGAGGCCCTGAGCGCGATAGGCGAGTCGCGTGCCGCCGCCGACGCCCACGCGGTCGCGAAGGCCGCGCCCGGTGGTCCCTCCGCGGTACGCGCCGCCGCCCGGCTCGTCATCGACGAGGGAGCCCACCTGGATCCGCCTCTGGTGCTGGACTACCTGGCCCTGGTCGATCCCTCGGACTTCACCGAGATCTCCGACGATTTCACCGGTGAGGCGGTACTCGCCGTCGCCGCCCGGGTCGGGACGACCCGGTTGATCGACAACCTCCCTCTCTCCTTCGGAGCCCCCGAGCCCATCGACCCCCACGGAGCCGCCTCGTGACCAGCACAGGCATACGACTGCACGCGCCAGAACCGGGCTGGTCCATCGCTGCGGACGTCGTGGTCGTCGGGTCCGGCGTCGCCGGTCTCACCACGGCCCTGCGCTGCGAGGCGGCGGGCCTGAGGACGGTCGTGGTCACCAAGGCCCGTCTGGACGACGGCTCCACCCGCTGGGCACAGGGCGGCATCGCGGCGGCCCTGGGTGAGGGCGACACCCCCGAACAGCACCTGGAGGACACGCTGGTGGCGGGTGCGGGCCTGTGCGACGAGGAGGCGGTGCGCATCCTGGTCACCGAGGGCCCGGACGCCGTACGCCGGCTCATCTCGACCGGCGCCCACTTCGACACCGACGGCGAGGGCGGCATCCAGCTCACCCGTGAGGGCGGCCACCACCGTCGCCGGATCGCACACGCAGGCGGCGACGCGACCGGCGCCGAGATCTCCCGTGCACTGGTCGAGGCGGTACGCGCGTGTGGGCTGCGGACGATCGAGAACGCGCTGGTGCTCGACCTGCTGACGGACGCCGAGGGCCGCACCACGGGCGTGAGCCTGCACGTCATGGGCGAGGGCCAGCACGACGGCGTGGGCGCCGTGCACGCCCCCGCCGTGGTTCTCGCGACCGGAGGGATGGGCCAGGTCTTCTCCGCGACCACCAACCCCTCGGTGTCCACGGGCGACGGCGTGGCGCTCGCCCTGCGTGCCGGTGCCGAGCTCAGCGACCTCGAATTCGTGCAGTTCCATCCGACCGTGCTCTTCCTCGGCCCGGACGCGGAGGGCCAGCAGCCGCTGGTCTCCGAGGCGGTGCGCGGCGAGGGCGCCCACCTCGTGGACGCGGACGGGGTGCGCTTCATGGCCGGGCAGCACGAACTCGCCGAGTTGGCGCCCAGGGACATCGTCGCCAAGGGGATCATGCGCCGTATGCAGGAGCGAGGCGCCGAGCACATGTTCCTCGACGCCCGCCACTTCGGCGCCGACATGTGGGAGAACCGCTTCCCGACGATCCTCGCCGCCTGCCGCGCCCACGGCATCGACCCCGTCACCGAGCCCATCCCGGTCGCCCCGGCCGCCCACTACGCCTCCGGCGGCGTACGCACCGACTCCCGGGGCAGGACGACCGTGCCGGGCCTGTACGCGTGCGGCGAGGTCGCCTGCACAGGCGTCCACGGCGCGAACCGGCTCGCCTCCAACTCCCTCCTGGAGGGTCTCGTCTACGCCGAGCGCATCGCGGCCGACATCGCGCGCGGCCGGACGGAGGACGGCCTGTACGCGCGCGTGCCCGAACCGGTCCCGTACCCGGAGACGCCCGCGCATCCGCTGCTCGCCCCGGAGGACCGCTTCACGATCCAGCGGATCATGACGGACGGAGCCGGAGTGCTCAGGTCCGCGCGCTCGCTCCAGGAGGCCGCCGACCGCATCCAGCGGCTGCACAGCGACGCGCGTGACGCCCTCGAGGAGAACGGCAAGACCTCCGAGCCCGGCGTCGACACCTGGGAGACCACCAACCTCCTGTGCGTCGCCCGGGTCCTGGTCGCCGCCGCCCTGCTGCGTGCGGAGACCCGCGGCTGCCACTGGCGTGAGGACCACGCCGGCCGTGACGACACCGACTGGCGCCGCCACATCGTCGTGACGCTGAATCCGGACCGGACGCTGGCCGTCCGCACCACCGAGACCGCAGACTTCCCCCCGACCCTCCCCCAAGTCCTCGGCCCCGCTCGAGCAGGGGGTACCGCGATGCATTCCCAGGAGCAGTGACAGAAGTGAGCACCCCCGACCTTCCCCTCGTCCCCAGCGGCGGCTGCGGCGACGGCTGTGCCTGCGGCGCGGACGGCGACGAGGAATACCTGGAGTGCGGGCTGGACCCCGCGCTCGCCCAGATCCTGGCCGACGCCGGGCTCGACCCGGTGGAGGTCGAGGACATCGCCAACGTCGCCATCCAGGAGGACCTGGCCCACGGCGTGGACGTGACGACGGTCGCGACGATCCCCGAGGACGCGGTCGCCACGGGCGACTTCACCGCGCGCGAGGCCGGCGTCGCGGCGGGCCTGAGAGTCGCCGAAGCTGTCCTCTCGGTGGTCTGCACGGAGGAGTTCGAGGTCGAGCGCCACGTGGACGACGGAGACCGGGTGGAGGCCGGTCAGAAGCTCCTGACGGTCACCGCCCTCACCCGCGACCTGCTCACCGCCGAGCGCAGCGCACTGAACCTCCTCTGCCGGCTGTCGGGCATCGCGACGGCCACCCGCGCGTGGGCGGACGCCCTGGAGGGCACCAAGACGCGCGTACGGGACACCCGCAAGACGACGCCGGGTCTGCGGGCCCTGGAGAAGTTCGCGGTGCGCTGCGGCGGCGGCGTCAACCACCGCATGTCCCTGTCGGACGCGGCGCTGGTGAAGGACAATCACGTCGTGGCGGCAGGCGGGGTTGCGCAGGCCTTCCGAGCGGTCCGTGAGATGTTCCCGGACGTACCGATCGAGGTCGAGGTCGACACCCTGCACCAGTTGCGCGAGGTCGTGGACGCGGGCGCCGACCTGATCCTTCTGGACAACTTCACGCCGGGCGAGTGCGAGGAGGCGGTGGCCATTGTCGACGGCCGGGCCCTCGTGGAGGCCTCGGGGCGCCTGACGCTGCAGAACGCGAGGGCGTACGCGGACACGGGCGTCGACTTCCTCGCGGTCGGAGCGCTGACCCACTCGTCCCCGATCCTGGACATCGGCCTGGACCTGAGAGCTGCGGAGTAGGTAGGGCCCATGCTGCTGACCATCGACGTAGGCAACACGCATACGGTTCTGGGTCTGTTCGACGGCGAGGACATCGTCGAACACTGGCGCATCTCCACGGACGCGCGCCGCACGGCGGATGAGCTGGCGGTGCTCCTCCAGGGGCTGATGGGCATGCACCCCCTCCTCGGCGACGAGCTGGGCGACGGCATCGACGGCATCGCGATCTGTTCCACGGTCCCGTCCGTGCTGCACGAGCTGCGCGAGGTCACCCGCCGCTACTACGGCGACGTCCCCGCGGTGCTGGTCGAACCCGGCATCAAGACGGGCGTCCCGATCCTGATGGACAACCCGAAGGAGGTCGGTGCCGATCGCATCATCAACGCGGTGGCGGCGGTCGAGCTCTACGGCGGCCCGGCGATCGTCGTGGACTTCGGCACGGCGACGACGTTCGACGCCGTCTCGGCCCGCGGCGAGTACGCGGGAGGCGTGATCGCCCCCGGCATCGAGATCTCCGTGGAGGCCCTCGGCGTCCGCGGTGCCCAGCTCCGCAAGATCGAACTCGCCCGGCCGCGCGCGGTGATCGGCAAGAACACGGTCGAGGCCATGCAGGCGGGCATCGTGTACGGCTTCGCGGGTCAGGTCGACGGCGTGGTGAGCCGGATGGCCCGTGAGCTGGCGGACGATCCGGACGACGTCACGGTCATCGCGACGGGCGGCCTGGCCCCGATGGTCCTGGGCGAGGCCTCGGTGATCGACGAACACGAGCCGTGGCTGACGCTGATCGGCCTGCGGCTGGTGTACGAACGCAACGTGTCACGCATGTAGAGCGCGTCACGCGGGGAGGGACGCCCGCGCCCCTTCAGGGGCGCGGGGTTGTGCCGCGTGCCGCTCCGCCGCATGGGCGATGCAGGCCGCGACGCATCCGCGTCCGCCCCTGCGTGCTCTCGGCGACGGCGAAGGGCCGTACCCGCCCCCACCTGAGGGAACGGGAGAGCGACACGGCACCCCGTTGGGGCGGTTTTGTCCGATTAGCGGTAGCGTCACCGCATGCCCACGCCATACGGATCCCGTGGCGGCCTGGCGTTCGGCGCGGAGGAGCTGTGTGTGCTCCGCCGTGCCCTCGCCCTCGCCCTCCACCCCCGCACCGCTTCCGCCGAGGACGTCCAGGACTGCCTCCGCCTCGCCGAGTCCGTCGACGAGGCGGTGCGGGAGGGTGCCCGCCTGAGGGCCTTCCTGCTGGCGGACCTCGCGCGCTACCGGGCCGCCCTTCCCGGCGCCTCCACCGGCTATCTTGCCCTCCTGGAGGACGCCCTGCGTGCGGGCTACCGACCGGTTCCGGACGACCTCGCCGCCCTGCGCGCGCTGCGCGGCGCGCCCGCTGCCGCCGCGCTCCTCGACCGCTGCAGATCCCTCGCGGAACGCGAGGCGCGCGTCCACCTCATCCCGCTCAGGGTGGCCATCCCGGCCTCCCGTACCCGCCTCACGGCTCTGCCGGGCGGCCGTGCCGGTGGCGAGGACTCGGCCGAGAAACCGGCCCGTAAACCCACGGACAAGCCGGCCGAGCGGCCCGAGAAGCCGGTCCCGCGCCCCGAGCCGCAGACCCCGCGCCCCTCGCGCCCCATTCCGACCCCCGGCGAGGTCTTCCCGCCCAAGCGCAAGCCCGGGCCCCCGCACGCAGAGCAGCAGCTCGCCGTCGGCTAGTGCCGCACCCGTCGTACCTGCTCCGATCCGTCTGACGCCCACCCGACCGGGATACATGGGACAGGACCTGGCTACTCTGGACACATGGACTACGTCTCCGCGCTCGTGCCCCCGGTCGTCATGGCCGTCTTCTTCATCGGGCTCATCAGGGTGATCGTGAAGACCCAGGGCGGTGTCAACAAGGCCAAGGAGGACGCGGCCGTCGACGCGGCCCTCGCGCGCGCCGAGGATGCCCGTCAGGGCACTCCTGACGCCAAGGTCTGACCCGTAACGGACCTCACCCGAGCGGCGCCCGCACCTTGGGCACCCGCCACGCCGTCCGGCGTACGACTCGCTCGCTTTTCGAGTCGTACGCCCTTTTTGTTGCCGTTCGACACTTAGATGCTCGCTCAGCAGGCCAATGGGGACATCTCCCACTATTGTGCTGAACGTGCCTCGGCCATTGGGAGAACTCGAAGACGCGGTCATGACGCGGGTGTGGAAGTGGAACCGCCCGGTGACCGTTCGAGAAGTCCTGGAAGACCTTCAGCAGGAACGGTCCATCGCGTACACCACGGTCATGACCGTTTTGGACAATCTCCATCAGAAGGGCTGGGTCCGCCGTGAGGCGGAAGGCCGTGCCTATCGATATGAAGCGGTCTCCACCCGTGCCGCCTACGCGGCCGCACTGATGAACGACGCCTGGTCGCAGAGCGACAACCCGGCTGCCGCACTCGTGGCCTTCTTCGGCATGATGAGTGACGAACAGCGACTGGCGCTGAGGGACGCGGTACGGATCGTGCAGGGTCCGGAGAGGTCCTGGGAGCCTCCGAGTACCGAAACGGCCGCCGCGGAGGCGGAATCCCCCGAATCCGCCGCACCCCCGGGTCCTTCCGGGGGGAGCGAGGGCGAGAAGCCCGAGGGGGACCCCGAGAAGAACCCCGCGAAGATGCGTGACGAGAACAACCCCGTCGCCCCCGAGGACCCCACCGGGCGATAGCGTCCGGTCATGCCAGCAGAGCGCTCCGAAGTCACCGCAAAAGCCATCGCTGTCCGACGGGCCAGGACGAGCGATGTCCCGGCGGTTCGCCGCCTCCTCGACGCCTACGTCCGGCGCGGCATCCTGCTCGACAAAGCGACGGTGACGCTTTACGAGGACATCCAGGAGTTCTGGGTGGCGGAGCGGGACGACAACGGCGAGGTCGTGGGCTGCGGCGCCCTGCACGTCATGTGGGAAGACCTGGCAGAAGTCCGCACTCTCGCGGTGAACCCCGTCGCCAGGGGTCTCGGTGTCGGTCATCAGTTGCTGGAGAAGTTGCTGCAAACCGCTCGCTGGCTCGGCGTTCGCCGCGTTTTCTGTCTGACCTTCGAAGTGGACTTCTTCGGGAAGCACGGCTTCGTGGAGATCGGCGAGACGCCCGTGGACACCGATGTGTACGCGGAGCTCATGCGTTCCTATGACGAGGGTGTGGCGGAGTTCCTCGGTCTCGAACGAGTGAAACCGAACACCTTGGGCAACAGTCGGATGCTTCTGCATCTGTGATCGCCAAGGGATCGCCGCCGACTATTCAGCCGTGCTTCAGCCTGATGACCTTGCCCGGGTTCCCTATGTCCGAAACGCGCATCTTTCCGTCTTCGGATCGGCGGTCGCCCTCTCCCCTGGGGTTTGTGTTTTTCCAGCAAAAGCGGTTTGCTTTCCGACGTACTGCAGTACTGCATATAACAGGGGACGCGATTCAGGCGGCACATGCCGCGTACCCTCGGCCCTGAAGTTATCGATGAAAGGAAATCCGGTGGCACAGAAGGTTCAGGTCCTTCTTGTCGACGACCTCGACGGTGGCGAGGCGGACGAGACCGTCACGTTCGCGCTGGACGGCAAGACGTACGAGATCGATCTCACGACCACCAACGCGGACAAGCTCCGTGGCCTTCTCGACCCCTATGTGAAGGGTGGTCGTCGTACCGGAGGCCGTGCGTCGGGCGGACGTGGCAAGGCCCGCGCCGCAGCTTCCGGTGGCAGTCAGGACACCGCGCAGATCCGCGCCTGGGCGAAGGAGAACGGCTACGAGGTCAACGACCGCGGCCGTGTGCCGGCGTCCATCCGCGAGGCCTACGAGAAGGCGAACGGCTGAGCGCACGAGCGCCGCAGCCGGACCCGGTGGCACTGCGTCGCCATCGTGTCGACCAGCCGTACGAGATCGGGGGCGCCCCCACCGCCCCGCACGGCCGACAGCATCGGCAGCAGAAGTTCCACCTCGCACCCCGGCTCGGGGGGCCGCAGCCACACAGCGGCCCCCTGTGAATCGTTCCGGCCCAGGGGGAACGGCCGGGATCCCGGGGTGCCGGCCGGACCCGGCGGCAGCGGAGCCTCCATGTGCCCGCCCGCTCCGGTCGCCGTGAGATCCAGGGCCAGCGCCCCCCATTCCAGCCATTCGAGCAGCCCCGGCAGCTCCTCCGCGCTGCCCGCGGCCACCAGCAGCCGCAGCTGGCCTCCGCACAGCGCCACCGGGGAGGCGGGCCCCAGATGCCGCAGCGCGGCCAGCCCGGCCTCCGCGGGAACCTCCAGGACGTCGAAGCGCACCCCGGTCAGCAGCCGCACCGGCTCTCCGGGCACGGTCGCCCAGCCCAGCTCCTCCTCGTACCAGTGACGCACCGCGCTGCTCGGGTCCGGCGGTCTTCGGGGGAGAGGCACCGTGTGGACCATGCCAGGAGCAACAGGGGAAGTCCGTTGAGGGTTACGCTGTGTGTCGAACCCGCTCCGCAGGGTGCCGAAAAAGGGGGCGTGCGGGGGTGTTCGGCGGCGCAAGGATGTTCGCCCGTAGCGGAGGGAACCGGTGTGCGCGGCATGGAGTGTCAGTGCGTACGGGTAAGACATCCCTAGTGGGAGGGGGCGTCTCGCGGGAAAGGCTGTCTCACGTTCGCCAAAGGCGTAGTGGTGAGTGGGGTGACTGCCTGGCCTGCGGGAACATCGTCTCGCACCATCGGGTTGGAGCAGTTGTCGGCGTTCGGGGTCAGGAGGCCAAGGACGGTGTCGGCAGTTGGAATGAGCGGTCCCCGCTTGCGGGACTAAGCTGCGGAAGGACAGCGAGGGGAGCGTCCCCTCACTGCCTGACCGCTCTGAGGAGCGATTAACGATGTTCGAGAGGTTCACCGACCGCGCGCGGCGGGTTGTCGTCCTGGCTCAGGAAGAAGCCCGGATGCTCAACCACAACTACATCGGCACCGAGCACATCCTCCTGGGCCTGATCCACGAGGGTGAGGGTGTCGCCGCTAAGGCCCTGGAGAGCCTCGGGATTTCGCTCGAGGCGGTCCGCCAGCAGGTGGAGGAGATCATCGGCCAGGGCCAGCAGGCGCCCTCGGGCCACATTCCCTTCACCCCCCGTGCCAAGAAGGTCCTGGAGCTGTCGCTCCGCGAGGCTCTTCAGCTGGGTCACAACTACATCGGCACAGAGCACATCCTGCTCGGCCTGATCCGTGAGGGCGAGGGCGTCGCTGCCCAGGTCCTGGTCAAGCTGGGCGCAGACCTCAACCGCGTCCGTCAGCAGGTCATCCAGCTGCTGTCGGGCTACCAGGGCAAGGAGACCGCCACCGCCGGCGGCCCGGCCGAGGGCACGCCCTCGACCTCGCTCGTCCTGGACCAGTTCGGCCGGAATCTCACCCAGGCCGCTCGTGAGTCCAAGCTCGACCCGGTCATCGGGCGCGAGAAGGAGATCGAGCGCGTCATGCAGGTGCTGTCCCGCCGGACCAAGAACAACCCGGTGCTCATCGGCGAGCCCGGCGTCGGCAAGACGGCGGTCGTCGAGGGCCTGGCGCAGGCCATCGTCAAGGGCGAGGTGCCCGAGACCCTCAAGGACAAGCACCTCTACACCCTCGACCTGGGCGCGCTGGTCGCCGGCTCCCGCTACCGCGGTGACTTCGAGGAGCGCCTGAAAAAGGTGCTCAAGGAGATCCGCACCCGCGGCGACATCATCCTGTTCATCGACGAGCTGCACACGCTGGTCGGTGCGGGTGCCGCCGAGGGCGCCATCGACGCGGCTTCCATCCTGAAGCCGATGCTGGCGCGCGGTGAGCTGCAGACCATCGGCGCGACCACGCTCGACGAGTACCGCAAGCACCTGGAGAAGGACGCGGCCCTGGAGCGCCGCTTCCAGCCCATCCAGGTCGCGGAGCCGTCCCTGCCGCACACCATCGAGATCCTCAAGGGCCTGCGCGACCGCTACGAGGCGCACCACCGCGTCTCCATCACGGACGAGGCGCTGGTCCAGGCCGCCACCCTGGCCGACCGGTACATCTCGGACCGCTTCCTGCCGGACAAGGCGATCGACCTGATCGACGAGGCCGGTTCCCGGATGCGCATCCGCCGGATGACCGCGCCGCCGGACCTCCGCGAGTTCGACGAGAAGATCGCGGCCGTCCGCCGGGACAAGGAGTCGGCCATCGACTCCCAGGACTTCGAGAAGGCGGCCTCTCTCCGCGACAAGGAGAAGCAGCTGCTCGCCGCGAAGGCCAAGCGGGAGAAGGAGTGGAAGGCCGGCGACATGGACGTCGTCGCCGAGGTCGACGGCGAGCTGATCGCCGAGGTCCTGGCCACGGCCACGGGCATCCCGGTCTTCAAGCTCACCGAGGAGGAGTCCAGCCGCCTGCTCCGCATGGAGGACGAGCTCCACAAGCGGGTCATCGGCCAGGTGGACGCCGTCAAGGCGCTGTCGAAGGCGATCCGTCGTACGCGTGCGGGTCTGAAGGACCCGAAACGTCCAGGTGGTTCGTTCATCTTCGCGGGCCCGTCCGGTGTCGGTAAGACCGAGCTGTCCAAGGCGCTGGCGGAGTTCCTGTTCGGTGACGAGGACGCGCTGATCTCGCTCGACATGTCGGAGTTCAGCGAGAAGCACACGGTCTCCCGCCTCTTCGGTTCGCCTCCTGGCTACGTGGGCTACGAGGAGGGCGGCCAGCTGACGGAGAAGGTGCGGCGCAAGCCGTTCTCGGTGGTTCTCTTCGACGAGGTCGAGAAGGCCCACCCGGACATCTTCAACTCGCTGCTGCAGATCCTGGAGGACGGTCGTCTGACCGACTCCCAGGGCCGGGTCGTGGACTTCAAGAACACGGTCATCATCATGACGACCAACCTCGGCACCCGGGACATCTCCAAGGGCTTCAACCTGGGCTTCGCCGCCGCCGGCGACACGAAGACCAACTACGAGCGCATGAAGAACAAGGTGCAGGACGAGCTGAAGCAGCACTTCCGGCCCGAGTTCCTCAACCGCGTCGACGACGTGGTCGTCTTCCCGCAGCTGACCCAGAAGGACATCCTGGCGATCGTCGACCTGATGATCGGCAAGGTCGACGAGCGGCTCAAGGACCGGGACATGGGCATCGAGCTCGCCCAGTCCGCCAAGGAGCTGCTGGCGAAGAAGGGCTATGACCCCGTGCTGGGTGCCCGGCCGCTGCGCCGCACCATCCAGCGCGAGATCGAGGACACGCTGTCCGAGAAGATCCTCTTCGGAGAGCTGCGTCCGGGCCACATCGTGGTCGTCGACACGGAGGGCGAGGGCGACGCCAAGACCTTCACCTTCCGCGGTGAGGAGAAGTCGGCACTGCCGGACGTTCCGCCGATCGAACAGGCGGCCGGTGGCGCGGGCCCGAATCTGAGCAAGGAGGCGTAACCCTCCAGGGGTTTCGCCGCAGGGGCTGCCCCGGGACTTCGGTCCCGGGGCGGCCCCTTTTTTCGCTGTGTGCACGGGGCGGTGCCGGTGGTCCCGACAGCAGGTGAGCCGGGCAGGAACCCCGCATATGTGCCCCGGTGCGGCGGCGGGCCAGGGGCGTGGCAAGACGCCACCGCGCGCATGCCGGCGCCCGTGGCCTCCGCCGTCTTAGGCGGCGGGACGAGCGTGGCGGTAGGGGATTCCACCCGGCTGTGCGGAAAGGGGGATCGGATTCCGTCGGGTGTTTCCGCGGCCGTCGGGTTGTCCCGTTTCCCGTAGCCGATTCATGACGGAGGGTCCGCCCGCCGGGCGGCTCCGGTGACATGCCGCACAGGGCGGTTGGACGGTACTAGGCGCGATAGTCGGGCGCTTATTCGGACAAAAGGGACTTTTATCGCGTGCCCTCGGGGGTGGATTACGGAAATCTCCCCAGTCAGGGGATTGTCCGATATCGCCCATACCTGTCAAGTTTGTGGGCACTTTGCCATTGAGTACGAGCTATCGTCGTAGATCACGCATTTTGGGGTTGATCGGTGCTGCGGTTACCAAGAGATGGTCAAGTCCCCGACCTCTGAGGTTCCGATGGTGAAGCGCAGCGTGACCCTTTCGACCCGTACGTTCCGGCTCCGCACCCGAGTCGCCGCTCTGGCCGCCGGTGTGGGGGCCTCGGCCGTGCTGGGAGTCGGGGTCGCGGTCGCGGCCGGTACCACCGAGGGCAAGGCCGCCACCGAAGCCGTAGCGGCGAAGGTCCCTGCCGATGCCGCCGCGAAGAAGGCTACTGTCCGTCCTGTCGAGGCGAAGGCTCCTGTCCGTCCTGTCGAGGTGAAGGCTCCCGCCCGCCCTGCCGAGGCGAAGGCGCCCGCCCGTACCGCCCCGAGCAGGCCGGCCGCCTGGGTCGGTCCGGTCAAGCACTACACGCTCTCCGCCCGCTTCAACCAGGCCGGCGGCATGTGGCGGTCCACCCACAGCGGCCAGGACTTCGCCGTGCCGAGCGGGACGGGCGTCCTCGCCGCGTGCGGCGGTACGGTCGTCAAGGCCGGCCCGAACGGCGCCGGTGACGGGCCCGCGTACGGCAACGCCATCGTCATCAGGCACCCGAACGGCATGCACACCCAGTACGCCCACCTCGCGCGGATCGACGTCAGGGTGGGTGAGACCGTCGCCCGTGGCCAGCACATCGGACTCTCCGGCAACACCGGCAATTCCAGCGGGCCCCACCTGCACTTCGAGATCCGTACGACCCCGAACTACGGCTCCGCCGTCGACCCCCTCGCCTATCTGCGGTCCAAGGGTGTCGGCCTCTGACGAGCCCTTACGACGGCGCGCCCGAGTGCGCCTGCGTCACCAGGTCGATGGCGACCTCGAGGACCGCCTTGCGCTTGTCCGAGGGGTCGCCCTCCATCTCCTGGAGGACGAACATCCCCGCATGCATCGTGAACAGCGCACTGATGCAGCGGACCTGGTCGGTCAGTGACGCGTCCGGGTCCCTGATGATGTCGCGCATCTGCAGCATGCGGTCCTTGAACTGGGTGCCGATGCTCAGTTCCCGGACGGTGGCCTGGTTCTCCTGCATGAAGCGGAAGAGGGGGGTCGCCCCGGCGAGCGCCTCGCTGTAGCGGCGCAGCACCTCCTGCTTGGTCTCCAGGGTGTGCGGCTGCGCCTTCCCCCACTCGATCAGCTCGTCCATCGGCCGGGAGAGGTCCTCGAAGATGCTGACCAGGATCTCTTCCTTGGTCTTGAAGTGGTAATAGAGTGCGGCCTTGGTCACGTCCAGGCGCTCGGCGATCTCGCGCAGCGAGGTCTTCTCGTAACCCTGCTCGGCGAAGAGTTCGAGCGCCACGTCCTGGATGCGCTGGCGGGTGTCTCCGCGCCGCTGCCGCTTGGTGCCGTCCATGGTGGTGCCGCCCATCCCTCGTACTCCTCGCACTCCCGGAAAACCCTGATGCGCCGTCGGCAGGCAGGCCCACCGAAACTTACTTGACGCCCGGCTAGTTACGGGACTACCTTCCTCTCAGTGTAGTGAACTAGCCGGGCGACAAGTAAGTGGCCGACGGCACGCAGTACTCAGGGGAGTGGGGCAGATGGCGGACAGCGCGGTACCGGCGGGAGCCGAGAAACAGCCACGGAGCGTGCGGGTCGTCCTGCTCGCGCTCATGATCGCGATGCTGCTCGCGATGCTCGACAACATGATCGTGGGCACCGCGATGCCGACGATCGTGGGCGAGCTCGGCGGTCTGCAGCACCTGGCGTGGGTGGTGACCGCATACACGCTCGCGACCGCCGCCTCCACGCCGCTGTGGGGCAAGCTCGGCGACATGTACGGGCGCAAGGGCTCCTTCATGACGTCGATCGTGATCTTCCTGATCGGATCGGCGCTCAGCGGCATGGCCCAGAACATGGGCGAGCTCATCGGCTTCCGGGCCGTGCAGGGCCTCGGCGCCGGTGGCCTCTTCGTCGGCGTCATGGCCATCATCGGCGATCTGATTCCGCCGCGGGAGCGCGGCAAGTACCAGGGCATGATGGCCGGCATCATGGCGCTGGCCATGATCGGCGGACCCCTGGTCGGCGGCACCATCACCGACCACTGGGGCTGGCGCTGGGCCTTCTACATCAACCTGCCGCTCGGCGTGGTGGCTCTGCTCGCCATCAGCGCCGTACTGCACCTTCCCAAGAAGCGCACCAAGGCCCGCATCGACTACCTCGGCGCCGGGCTGCTGACCGTCGGCATCACCGCCATCGTGCTGGTCACCACCTGGGGCGGCACCGAGTACGCCTGGACATCCGCGCGGATCATGGAGCTGGCCGGGATCGGCGTCGCCACGCTCATCGGATTCGTGTTCTGGCAGATGAAGGCCGCCGAGCCGGTCGTGCCGCTGCACATCTTCCGCAGCCGCAACTTCTCGCTGATGTCCGCGATCGGTTTCATCACCGGATTCGTGATGTTCGGTGCGGTGCTCTTCCTCCCGCTCTACCAGCAGGCGGTCCAGGGGGCGTCCGCGACCAACTCCGGTCTGCTGCTCCTGCCCATGCTGGGCGCGATGCTCGTCGTGTCGATGGTCGCGGGGCGGGTCACCACCAACAGCGGCCGGTACAAGGTCTTCCCGGTGGCCGGCAGCGTGCTGATGATCGCGGGCCTGTTCCTGCTCGCGCAGATGGACACGGGGACGAGCCGGCTCACCTCGGGTGTGTACATGGCCGTCCTGGGCGCCGGCATGGGCTGCCTGATGCAGATCACCATGCTGGTGGCGCAGAACAGCGTCGAGATGCCGGACATGGGCGTGGCCTCGTCGACCACGACGCTCGCCCGGACCCTCGGCTCCTCCTTCGGCGTCGCGATCATGGGCGCACTGTTCAACAACCGGGTGCAGCACGTGATGGCCGAGCGGGCGGGCGCTCTGGGGTCGAAGGTCACCGAACAGTCCGCGCAACTGGATGCGAAGAGCCTGGAGAAGCTGCCGGCGGCGGCTCGCGAGGCCTACCAGCACGCCGTGTCGGCAGGCACGCACTCTGCCTTCCTGCTGGGCTCGGTGGTGGCCGTGGCGGCTTTGTTGGCCGCGGTGTTCGTGAAGGAGGTCCCACTGCGTGGCGCGGGACAGAGCAAGCCGACCGGGGCCGCGGCCGGGGACGCCGCGGACGCGCAGCCGACGGTTGCAGAGGCCGTCTGAGACGCGCGGACCCCGGTCCCGAAGGCCCCCGGCGTTGTCCGCCCCGGGGGCCTTCGCCCGTCCAGGGCGCGAAATGCTGTCGGTGCTCCGTGGCAGCATCGAACCCGTGGACAAGATGCGGCAGCTGCGGCTCGCCAAGGACGCGATGGACCGGGACTGGGCCGACCCGGACCTGGATCTCGACGCCGTCGCCGCGCACGCCGGGTACTCGCGGTATCACTTCATCCGGGCCTTCAAGGCGGCGTACGGCGAGACTCCCGGCCAGTATCTGACCCACCGGCGGATCGAGCGGGCCGAGGATCTTCTGCGCACCGCGAATCTGACCGTGACCGAGATCTGCCATCTGGTGGGATTCAGCAGCGTCGGCACGTTCTCCGCCCGGTTCAAGGCCTGGACCGGCCTCACCCCCAGCGAGTACCGCGCCAAGCACGTCGGCCGCGGGGCCGCGCTCATACCGGGCTGCTACGCGATGCTCTGGGCCGGAGGATTCCGTCCCGGGTCCGGCGCCCGGGACCGCAATTCCGAAGAAGCGCCCTGACGCCCCTGGTGCCTACCGTGGGGGCGCAGAAGAAACCCCCCGCCTCCGGGAGAACGACATGATCAAAGGCCTCGCCATCACGACCGTCTGGGTCCTCGACCAGGACCGGGCCAAGGAGTTCTACACGCAGAAGCTCGGCCTCGAGGTCCGTACGGACATGACCATGGGGGAGGGCGGCATGCGCTGGATCACCGTCGGCGCCCCCGACCAGCCCGACGTCGAGCTGACGCTCATGGTGCCCGGTCCGCCCGCGATGGACCCCGAGTCCGCCGAGATGATGAAGAAGCTCGTGGCCAAGGGGGCGCTCGGTGCGGGGGTGCTGGCCACCGACGACATCCACGGGGACTACAAGAAGCTCAAGGACCGCGGTGTGGAGTTCCTCCAGGAGCCGCAGGAGCGCCCGTACGGCATCGAGGCGCTCTTCCGCGACGACTCCGGCAACTGGTTCTCCTTCACCCAGCGCCGGGAGGGTGGCCTGGACCTGGACAAGGACTGGGCCTGCTAATGCCACATGACTAGACCACCGGGAGGTCCTCGGCGAGCCCGTGCGCGGTCAGCTCCCGGACAGCGGCAGTATCGGGAAGCTCCCGGTGTTCGTCGGCGCGTGCTCCGGCAGCCACAGCACGGCGACCGCGCCCTCGGACGCCATGTGCTCCGGGGTCCCGGCGGGGCGGATGTTGCGGAAGGTCAGGCGTGCGCCCAGCACTCGCGCCTGACCCGCCGCAATCGTCAGGCCCAGGCCGTGCCCGGTGCCCGAGCGGTCCGAGCGCCCGGTGCGGAAGCGCTGCGGACCGTCCGACAGCAACTCCTCCGGGAAGCCTGTGCCGTGGTCCCGTACCCGGATCACCCGGCCCTCGACCGACACCTCGATCGGCGGCTTGCCGTGCCGTGCCGCGTTGGCCAGCAGGTTGAACAGCACACGTTCCAGACGGCGCGGGTCGGTGGTGACCTCCGACTCGTGGATCACCCGGACCTCGGTGTCCGGGTCCTTCGCCGCCACCCGCCGGGTGACGAACTCGCCGAGCATGATGTCCTGCAGCTCGGCCCGCTCGGAGGCTCCGTCAAGACGGGCCACCTCCAGGACGTCCTCCACCAGCGTGCGCATGGCCTGCGCGCTGTCCAACACCAGTTCGGTGGGGCGGCCCGGCGGGAGGAGCTCCGCCGCGGTGAGCAGGCCCGTGACGGGGGTGCGCAGCTCGTGCGCGATGTCCGCCGTCACCCGGCGCTCCGCCTCCAGGCGCTGCTGCAGCGCGTCCGCCATCGCGTCCACCGCGCGCGCCAGATCGTCGGTCTCATCGCGCACGACCCCACCGATCGCGTCGCGGACGCGTACATCGGTCTCACCCGCGGCGACCCGGTTCGCGGCGGCAGCCGCCTTGCGCAGCCGGCCCGACAGCTGGCCGCCGATGAGCACGCCGAGCGCCGAACCACCGAGGACGACCGCGATCGAACCGATGATCAGCGCCTGGTCGAGGTCCTTCATCACGTCGGCGCTGCGGTCGGTGAAGCGAGTGTGCAGGGACAGCACCCGCCCGTCCTTGAGCGGTACCGCGGCCCATATGTCCGGCACACCGTGGGCGCCCTCGGACACATAGGTGGCGCGCCGGCCCTCCGCCACCTTCTCCAGCAGATCTCGCGGGATGGTCGGGTCGTCGACCTTGACCCCGAAGGACTGGGTGCGCCCGGATTCGTACATCCGCTGGGCCACCTGGATGCGTTCGTCGGCGAGATCGCGCGAGTTGTCGAGCATCGACACGTGCGCCGCATTGTGCACCACCAGGCTCAGCGCCATCGCGACCAGCGCGCCGACCAGGGCGATCGCCGCACTGAGCTTCCATCGCAGACCGGTCCGTATGGCGTCGCCCGGGACCAGGCGTCGGAGAAACCCGCGCATACCTCTGCTCAGGCCTTCAACTTGTAGCCGAAGCCGCGGACCGTCTCGATCCGGTCCTGGCCGATCTTCGTGCGCAGCCGCTGCACATGGACGTCGACGACGCGGGTGTCACCGCCCCAGCCGTAGTCCCACACGCGTTCCAGCAGCTTGTCGCGTGACAGCACGGTGCCGGGCGCCGACGAGAACTCCAGCAGCAACCGCATCTCGGTCGGCGTCAGCGCCACCGTCTGCCCCGAGCGCCGTACCTCCATGCCCTCGGTGTCGATCTCCAGCTCGCCGAAGGTGAGTACTCCGCAGTCCTGTGCCGAGGCGTTCTCGGACCCGCGGTCGGTGCCGCTCGCGTGCCCGAAGCGGCGCAGCACCGCGCGGATGCGCGCGACCAGCACGGCACCGTCGAACGGCTTGGTCACATAGTCGTCGGCGCCGGCCTCCAGCCCGAGTACGACGTCGATCGAGTCGGCGCGGGCGGACACCATGATCACCGGTACGGTCGACTCGTCGCGGATCCGGCGGCACAGGCTGACGCCGTCCAGGCCGGGGACCATCACGTCCAGCAGGGCGATGTCGGGGCGGCGGGCGCGGAACGCCGCCAGGCCGGACAGTCCGTCGGGCATGGCGGTGACCGCGAAGCCGTCCCGCTCCAGGGCGAGTTGTGTGGCCTCGCGGATGACGTCGTCGTCCTCGACGAACAGGACGTGGGTCTGCTCTGCCATCCGCTGCTCTCAGTTCCCGGCGGGGGCGGGCGTGCCGCCGTTGCCCACCGCGTTGCTGTACACGTTGCGCGTGCTGGTCACGAAGGCGAAGTGGCTGCCCCTCCAGTTGTAGGTGATCACATCCTCACTGGAGGGATACGACAGCGGGTCGCTCTTCTCGTAGATCTGCTGGGTCACCACCAGGTCACCACGGTCTATCTCGGCGTAGACCGGCGGCTCCTCGGCCTTGAACACATTCTGGTACCTGTGGTTCTCCATGCGGTACACGTACGAGCCCACGCCGACGGCGTCGCCGCAGGTCATCACATTGACCACGATGTCGTTGGCGACGCCGCCGGTCAGGTCGCCGTAGGACACGTCGACCGGGTACTCGTCGGCCACGCACGGCTTCAGATCCTGCTTGACCGCCTTCGCGACCTCGGGGTCGTCCTTGACCATCCGGACCACGTCCAGCCGCGTGGGCTCATTGGCAGCCGAGGAGCGGGACGGGGAGGGGGCGGCGCTCGGGACCACCGCGTCGCTGCCCGCCGGACCCTCGTCTCGCGCGCCCGTGCCGCCGGTGGCGCAGGCGGAGACGAAAAGCCCGATGGCGGCGATCACGGCCATCGCCGCGATCGCCGCCTTGAGGGCTCCTCTGGGCTCCATGGCCCACGTGCCTAGGCCGCGCAACGCTCCCGCTCCTCACGCTCCAGCGCGCGTGCGTCCAGGTCGCGGGCCTCCAGCTCCTCCCGGAGCCGGGCAAGTGCCCGGTGCAGCGTGCTCTTGACCGTACCGGCCGACATGCCGAGGGCGGCGGCCGTCTCCTCCGTGGACATCTGCTCCCAGTGTCGCAGCACGACGACACTGCGCTGCTTCGGAGCAAGCACCTTCAGGACGTCCATCAGCATCGCCCGGTCCGCGTGCTGCTCGGTGGTGTCGTCGACGGACGCGTCCGGAAGCTGCTCGGTGGGGACCTCCTCGAGCCGGCGGGCCCGCCACCACTCGGTGCGCGTGTTGATCATCACGCGGCGCAGATAGGCATCCGCCAGACGCTTGTCGGCGATACCGTCCCAGCGGCCGTAGGTGCGCACAAGCGCCGTCTGCAGCAGGTCCTGGGCGTCGGTCGGGTCGGGAACCAGCCGACGGGCGCTGCGCAACAGCGCGTCCTGCCGGGTGCGTACGTACTCCTCGAACTCGAGCACCTCACCCTGCGCCATTCCAACCGCCTCCGTTCCCCGTGTCCGAGCTGACCTTCGGCTGCGTCCCACAGCCAGGTGCCGGTTCTGCAACGTCCGTGTCGCATGTGCACCGCTCCTTGGGTGGCACGCATATGAAGCTACGGATGAGTTGTCACGGCGTTGTGCGAGGCAGCCTGCGGAGAGCCCTCGGCTGTCCGTCGGTTGTGTAACGGAAGGAGGAACTGGGTGCGGCCAGGGGGAAGTTGGGGAATGTATGTGGTGATTTGTCCGGTCGATGGGTGTGAGGCTCGGTGAGGTGGCGAGACGGACGCCGTGACGTGGTGTGCCGGCGGCTGTGAAGTGAGCGAGTGCCGGATGCCAGCGGACCGTCCGGGCGCGGCGGGTGGTGCGCGCGCCCGGACGGTACGGCGTCAGGTGAGCGGAAGGCGGTAGAGGCCGCCGGGCAGGGGCTCCACCAGCCCGTCGGAGACCAGGGCGTCCAGTGCGCGGGCGCGCTGCACCGGCTCGTCCCAGACCCGGTCGAGGACAGACTGGGGGACCGGGGTGACGGCCTCCCGCAGCACGGCCAGGAGCCGCCCGCGCACCTGGCGGTCCGTCCCCGCGTACGCCTGGCCGCGGCGTGGCGGGCCGTCGTGCTCCGGCTTCCCGGCCAGTTGCCATGCACACTGCGCGGTGATCGGGCAGCGGTGACAGGCCTCGTTCTTGGCGGTGCAGATCAGCGCGCCCAGTTCCATGGAGGCGGCGCCCCAGCGGGCCGCCGTGCGCTCGTCCTCGGGCAGCAGCTCACGGGCGAGCCTGCGCTCGGCGGCGGTGGTGGCGTTGGGCGGGTACTGAACGCCGGAGATCGCGCGGGCGAGGACCCGGCGCACATTGGTGTCCAGGACCGGATGCCGCTGGCCGTACGCGAAGGAGGCCACGGCCGCAGCCGTGTACTCGCCGATGCCGGGCAGGGACAGTAGATGGGCATGATCGGTCGGTACGTCGCCGCCGTGCCGTTCCGTTATGGCCACGGCGGCGCCGTGCAGGCGCAGGGCGCGGCGCGGATAGCCCAGGCGGCCCCAGGCGCGGACGGCCTCGCCCGGGGGCTCCTTGGCCAGGTCGGCCGGGCGCGGCCAGCGGATGAGCCACTGTTCGTACACGGGCAGAACGCGATTGACCGGCGTCTGCTGCAGCATGAACTCACTGACCATCACGCCCCACGGGCCGGCCTCGGGGCGTCGCCAGGGGAGATCGCGGGCATGCTCGTCGAACCAGGCGATGACTGGGCCGTGCAGTTCCCCACCGGGGGCTCGGCCGGTGGGGGCGTCGGAGGTGTCGTCGGTCTGGGCGGGGGCGGGAGTGGGGGTGGTGGGTGCAGTCATGACGCTGTCGATCCTGCCACGGGAGGGGTGGCGGGGTGGGGGACCGGACCGGGTCGGAGTGGTTGTGTCGGTGGACGCGCCTGTGGCGGCGGGGCGGGGCGCGGCTTGATCCCGTGGGCACGCGTGTTCGGTGGTGACTCGGCTGCCGCGGCCGGCCGCGGGCGAGGGGCCGGTCCGCAGGGTGCGTCGTCCGTCCGGCGTGAGGCCGGTGCGGTGGAGCGGGTGGCGGTGGAGACCTGCCGGCCGGTGCGGGTGCCGCGCCCCGCCCGGTCCCCCTGTTTCCGCGCGCCGCCGCGGCGCACAAGACGTGTCGTCCCACGCTCCCGGTCGTCGTGTGCGGGCTCCGAGTGCGGCGGCTTCGCACCGGGCGTGTCCGCCGCCGCTCTCCGCACGGGTGGATACCGGGCCCGGCGGTGCCCTCCGTCCCCGCGCGCGGGGCTCCGACGCAATGATCATGGGAAAGTTGGGATTATGGGGCGGGTGGCGCAAGGCCCGCGACCGATCTCTCGTACAGTTTGCGCCGTGGGATCTCTGCGCAATCCGGTCGGGCCGCTTCCCTCCTCCATCTACTGGCGACGGAGGGCCGTACTGCTGTCCGTGGCGGCCCTGTTGGCGTTGCTCGTCGCCTGGGCGGTCACCTCCTTCGGCGGTGGCGGGGGCAAGAACGGAGCGGACGGTTCCAACGGCAAGCACCCCACGTCCTCGATCACTCCCGGGCCCTCGGGTACCGGGCCCGCGATCAGCCAACACCCGGGCGGACGGGACGAGTCGAGCGGCGGGGACGGTTCGGGGTCGTCGTCCGGGGGCTCGGGGTCCGAGGACTCCGGTGGCACGGGCAGCGGGTCCGGCGGGTCCGACGAAGGCGCGGACGGCAGCGGCGGCGGTGGCACGGGCGGTCAATTGCCTGCCGGTTCGGGGTCTTCGCTGCCCGACTGCACCTCCGGCGCCGTGAAGTTGACGCTGAGGAGCACTCACAACGCCTACGCCCCCGGTGAGACCCCCACGTTCGAGCTGCTCGTGAAGAATTCGTCCGGCAGCGACTGCAAGGTCGATCTCGGGCCCAAGAGCGCGGTGTTGGCGATCACCCAGACCGGCAGCGACGACGACATCTGGTCCTCGGCCGACTGCCCGAGCGGCTCGGGCAGCGTGCTGTTCCGTGTGCCCGCGAACAACCAGGTCACGTACACGGTGAAGTGGGACCGCAAGTCCAGCGCCCCGAACTGTGCGACGCCACCGGCCGGTTCGGCGTCCGCGGGCACCTACCTCGTGGCGGCTCAGGCCCCCGGATTCCCGAAGGCCCAGACCTCGTTCGTACTGTCGAAGGACTGAGCGCCGGTCACGAGGACGACTGCCCCGTCGCCCGGCGCCGACGTTTACCGAGCGGTGCCCGGGAGAGGTCCTCGGCCTTGGCACGGAGGTTCTTGTAGCCGTAGCCGCGTGCGTCGAGCCAGGCCCTGGCGGACTCTTCGGCGCGTTCCGTCGCGGTCAGGATGTCCTCTTCGGCCTCGCCGGAGTCCAGGAACCGGAAGGTGAAGGCGGGGTGGG